>RGZZ01000037.1 GCA_010028905.1 Pseudomonadota bacterium
TTCGAGCGCGCGGGATTTGCCACGGCATACGTGCGCTGGCGTATCGATGACACCCTGCACACGCCCGCCGACAGCGCGGCCCACGTGCGGGCTGAGAAGGTGGCCGCGGCGGGAAGCGCCGTGCTCGACTTCCTGTGCCGCGCGAACCAGCCCTTCGCTCGCAAGACGAGCGCCGAGAGACGTTCGAGCCACCAGGCGCGTGAAAGAGGGCAACCATGAGCACGCGCGTGCCGCTCCCCGCGCACGTGGGCTGCTACGTGTGCGGTACGCCGGACGACGACCGCATAAGGGTGTGCTATGCCTGGAGCCCTGAGACCGACGAGCTGCTGGCCGAGGTGCGCTTCGGTCTGGGCGCCCAGGGCCCCCCGCTTCACGCCCACGGGGGAAGCGTGGCCGCCGTTCTCGACGAGGCCATGGGGACCTGCGCGTGGATGCACGGCCACGCAGTGGTGGCGGTGCACCTCGACATCGACTTTCGTGAGCTGGTCCCCCTCGACCAGCCCCTCGAGGCGCGCTGCGGGGTCGAACGGGTCGAGGGGCGCAAGGTGCACACGCGAGGAACGCTCGTGGCAGACGACGGTCGCGTGCTGACGCAGGCGCGAGGCATCTTCGTCGTGGTGCGAGCGGAGAAGCTGCAGGGGTTCCTGCCGGAAGCGCTCGATCATCTCTCGCCCGTCGAGCGCTACATCGTCATGCACGACACGCGCGCGCGACGCGCCTCTCCACCTCGATGACAGACACGGCCGCACAAACGGCGGGCGGAAGCCCCTACTTCGGAGGCCGCAGCGCGCGTGCCAGGATCTGGGCCGGATGCAGCGCCCGCACCCCCGCGCCATGCGCGATCTGCTGACGGCAAGAGGTGCCCGTGGCCACCACGTAGCGCGGCCGAGGGTCGCGGTCGTCGACAAAGGCACGCACGGCCGGCAGAAGCGCCCGCTGGCCCATGGCCATCGAGAGCTCGTAGTGCTCGGTCTCGTAGCCGAACGCGCCGGCCAATCCGCAGCACCCGCTGTCGACGGTTGCGATCTCGAGTCCCGGAACCAGGCGCAGCGCTGAAAGGGTGGCCTCGAACGCATTCAGGGCCTTCTGCTGGCAATGGCCGTGAACGAGCACCCGCGCCGGCATGGGGGCGAACATGTCGGGCGGCAGCCCCCCCGCCTGATGAAGGCGCAGCAGCCACTCCTCGAGCAGCAGCACCTTGTCGGGAAGGTCGCCCAGGGTGTCCCCCGGCAGCAGCAGGCTGTAGTCGTCTCGGATGGCCGTGACACACGAAGGCTCGCACATGACCACATCGAACCCGTGTCGATCGAGCAGGTTCACGGTCTCAGAGACGATGCGCGCCTGCTCCCAGGCCTGCCGCGCGAGGCCCTGCGAGATCATGGGGCGCCCGCAGCAGGCCGGCCCCGAGACCCGCACGTCGATGCCTGTCGCCTGCATCACCCGCAGCGCGGCCAATCCCACCTCCGGCGCGTGGTATTCCACGAAGGTGTCCGGGAAGAGCACGGCCTTGCGACGCACGCGAGGCTCGGTCGTTGCGCCCGCCGCTGAAGCGCCACGCGTCTCCACCACATCAACGGGAACCGCGTCCGCGGTGAGAAGGGTCTCCGGGCAGACCTCTCTCACCTCTCGCGTGAAGCGCTTCGCGGCAAAGCGTGGCAGCGGGCGGCGGCGATCGATTCCCACGACGCGCTCGAGCAGCCAGCGCACGGCCGGCTCTCTCGTGAGGGCATTGCTCAGACCGGGGGCCAGGGTCCCCAGCAGCCCCAGCGTGGACGCCTGGGCGAAGAGACGGGCGCGAAGCGGCGCACCGTGACGCTCGTGGCGGCGAGCGGCCACCTCGAACTTGAGCGCGGCGACATCAACCCGCGATGGGCATTCCGAGCGGCACGCCTTGCAGCCCACGCAGAGGTCCATGAGATCGCGCATCTCGTCGCTCTCGAGGAAGTCGGGGGGCAAGCGCCCGCTGATCACCCCCCGCAGGGCGTTGGCGCGCCCCCGAGGCGAGTCGCATTCGTCGGCCGTGGCCATGAACGAGGGGCACATGGTGCCCTCTCCGACCTTTCGACAGACCCCTGACCCGTTGCACTGCTCGACCACGTGCGCGAGGCCGCCCCGCGAATCGAAGTCGAGCACGGTCTCGGGCAGATAGGCCGGGTAGTCGCCGCGATAGCGCAGGCTCTCGGTCATGGGCGCGGCGTCGACCACCTTGCCCGGGTTCATGAGCCCCGCCGGGTCGAATGCCGCCTTGAGTCGGCGGAACGCGGCGTAGAGGCGCGCGCCGAACTGCCGCTCATTGTAGGCGCTGCGCGCCAGGCCGTCGCCGTGCTCACCGCTCATGCAGCCCCCGAACTCACGCACGAGGGCAAACACCGCTTCCGACATCTCGCGCATGGCGCGCACATCGCCCGCCTCGCGCAGATCGAGCAGCGGTCGGATGTGCATGCACCCCACGCTGGCGTGGGCATAGAACGACGCCTCGGTGCCGTGCGCGGCCACGATCTCGCGGAAGCGGCGCACGAACTCGGGCAGCCGCTCCGGAGACACGGCCGTGTCTTCCACGAAGGCCAGCGGCTTGCGCTTCCCGGGCCGGGACATGAGCAGGGGCAGGCCCGCCTTGCGCACCTTCCACACGTCCCGCACGCGCGCCGGATCGAGGGCCGCGCGCCACGCGAAGCCGAGATGCCTGCGCCGGAGCTCCGCCTCGAGTGCCCCGAGTCGCCCGCTCACCTGGGCGAGGGTGTCGCCACACATCTCCACCACGATGACCTCGTGGGGCGCCTCGTCGAGGAACCATAGATGACGAGCGTACTCGCTCGAAGCGCGCGCCATCTCGAGCAGCATGCGCTCGAGCAGCTCTGAGGCGCTGGGGTGATGGGTCAGCGCCACAAGGTTGGCTTCGAGCGCCTCGTCGAGATCGCGGCAGTGCACGAGCAGCAGCCCATTGGCGCGGGGGCGGTCAACGAGGGCGATGGTGGCCTCCTCGACCACGCCAAGCGTTCCTTCCGACCCCACCACCAGATGGGCCAGGTTGGGCGCGTCGACCAGCAGGGCATCGAGGTTGTACCCGCTGACACGCCGCATGATGGGCGGGAAGCGCTCGCGGATCTCATGCGCCTCCTCGACGCGGATGCGGTTCACCTCGTCGATGATGCGCGAAGGTACAGCGCAGGGATCGGTGGAGAGCGTGACGCGCTGCCCGTCGCTGAGCACCACGCGAAGCGACCGCACGTGGTCGACGGTGCGGCCATGCACCACCGAGCGGGTGCCGCACGCGTTGTTGCCGATCATGCCGCCGATGGTGGCGCGGTTCGAGGGGGCCACGTCCGGGCCGAACATCAGCCCGTGCACCGCGAGGCGGGCGTTCAGCTGATCGAGCACCACCCCCGGCTGCACCCGCGCCTGTCGCCCCTCGACGTCGATCTCAAGGATGCGCCCGCAGTGACGCGAGAGATCGAGGTGCACCGCGTGCCCCGTGGCCTGACCGGCCAGGCTGGTGCCGCCCCCGCGGGCCAGCACGGCCACCCCCTCGCGCGCGCACGCGGCCACCGCGGCGTGGACATCTGCGCCGTCGTGGGGGAAGACCACCCCCACCGGCTCGATCTCGTAGATGCTCGCGTCAGTGCTGTAGAGAACGCGCGTCACGTGATCAAAGCGCACCTCGCCTCGCATCTCTCGGGAGAGCGCGCGCGCCACCTCTTCGCGTCTTCGATCTCGGCCCATGGCGCACAAGTTCGGGGCCTCCCCTTCCCCAGGCCTGCAGCCGTGACTCACAATCCGTCTGCGCGGGTACGCATGCCTGCGCAGGGAAACCGGGGCAGACGGCCAAGTTGTAAACGCCTGCCGATGGAATCACGGCGGGAACAGGAGGCAGCCACAGTTGACCCACGCATCGGCGCGGGCGCAGCGCCGTGCGGCCCCATCACGGAGGCTTGAATGGAAGTCAAGGAGCTGACGGTGGAAGGGAGAAACGACCTCCTTCGTTTCATCTCGTCCATCCCGATCTTCTACTCGCTCTCGCAAGAGACGCTGACGAAGATCCTGGCCACCATTCACGTGGTCGTCGCCTCGCCGAACGAGACCATCTTCACCGAGGGCGACCCGGGCGACAGCTTCTACATGATCAAAGAGGGCCACGTGAAGGTGGTCCGCATGGATGGCGACGCCGAGCTCGTCATGGCCGTGCTCGACCAGGGCGAGGGCTTCGGCGAGATGGCCCTGCTCGCGGGGCAGCCGCGATCGGCTACCGTGAAGGCGCTCGACGAGTGCATCCTGGTGCGCGTGATGGCCATGGACTTCAAGCGCCTGACGCTCGAGAACCAAGAGCTGCTGGTGCAGATGAACCGCCTCATGGCGCAGCGCGTCTCGCTGCTCGAAGGCGATACCGGACATCAAGAAGAGACGAAGCGCAAGTTCAAGGCAGCCCCGCGCTTCGAGATGGACCCCACCGTCCTCGACCTGCTGCTGCGCCTCAACGAAGCCGCAGGCGGCAAGGGCCAGGTCGAGCACTGCAAGGAGACGGCCATGCTCGCCCGCGAGATGGCCAAGATCCTGTGCCCGATGGTGAGCGACGACGTCTTCTACGCCGGCTACCTCCACGAGATCGGTAAGGTGGCCCTGCCCACGCAGCTCGTGCTGCGCCAGCGAAAGGGAGAGCCGCTCACGGCCGACGAGGAGATCGAGTTCAACAACATCTGGAAGCACGCCATCCGCATCCTCAAGCCGGATCGAAACCTCTACGAATCGGTGCGCTTCCTCGAGTTCCTGGCGCGCCCCACGTTCGAGGAGATGCCCCTCGAGGCACAGATCATCCAGGTGGCCCACGAATACCTCGAGTTCACCTCGCCGCACTATCGCGGCCTCAACGAGGAAGCGGCCACGGTGAAGATGCGAAGCGACTCCGGCAAGCGCTACAACCCGCGCGTGGTGGCCGCGCTCGAGAAGATCGTCGAGAAGTTCAAGAACCTCAAGGTCGAGAAGCAGATCAAGTTCATCCGGCAGATGAACATCGCGCTCGACGTGAAAGACAACTACACGCTTCGCCACTCGTACCACGTGCGCGTCATGGCGCTCAAGATCGGCGAGCGCATGGACCTCGACCGCCGCAGCATGGACCTGCTGCACATGGCTTGCGACATGCACGACGTGGGCAAGATCTTCGTGCCCGCCGAGATCCTCAATGCCCCCCGCAAGCTGACCCCGGAAGAGTTCGAGGTGATGAAGCGCCATCCGGTGTTCTCCGCCGAGTTCTTCGAGGACATCCCGGGCATGAAGACCCTGCAGGCCATCATCAAGCACCATCATGAGCGCTTCGACGGCCGCGGCTACCCGGACGGCCTGAAGGGCGACGAGATCCCCCTGCTGTCTCGCGTCGAGGTGGTGGCAGACGTCTGGAGCGCCCTCACCACGCCACGCGTGTACCGCGTCGGTTCCGATGGTCGCCAGAAGGCCTACACCACAGAAGAAGCCCACGACATCATGTCTCGCATGCAGCCCGGCCACTTCGATCCGGAGATCTTCCGCATCTTCGAGGACATCGTGCACGATCAGAGCGCCCTGGCCGGCGCCGCATGGCACGAGGTCGCCACGGTCGACGTCGACTCTCCGGCGTACTGAAACCCAAGGAGAACCCATGACCTCCCTGTCCCAGGCCCAGCCTCCCTTGTCAGACTACTTCTCGAAGCGCACGCCCTCGGCCATTCGCGTGGCCACCATTCGCTTCGCCGAGCGACGCGATGGCACGGAGGCCATCAACGTGGCCATCGGAAACGTCTCGCTGCCGATGCACCCCGCGATGATGTCGCGCATGCAGAACCTCGGCGGCGCGGAGAGCCCGTTCCGGGAAGGCGTGGTGCGCTACACCGCCACGGTGGGCACAGACGAGGCCACGGCCGCGTTCTTGAACATCATCGCCAGCAGCGGATTCGACGTCTCGGGGCTCCACTGCCAGGTCACCGACGGTGGCAGCCAGGCCATGGAACTGGTCATCGTGGGCTGCTGCGGCGCCGCCGGCAGCGGAGAGCGCCCGCTCATGCTCATCGATCCCGCCTATACGAACTACGGGTCGTTCGCGGAGCGGGTGGGGCGTTCAACCGTGAGCATCCGGCGAACCCTGCAGGACGACGGTCGCTTCACCCTTCCCGCCCTGAGCGAGATCGATGCCGCCATGGCGGCGTCGAAGCCGGGCGCTCTCGTCGTCATTCCCTACGACAATCCCACCGGTCATGCCTACGACCAGAGCGCGCTCGAAGATCTCGCCCGCCTGTGCGTGAAGCACGACATCTGGATGGTCAGCGACGAGGCCTACCGCGAGCTGCACTACACCGGCAGCCGCACCGCCAGCATATGGGCCGTGACCGACGAACGGGTCCCTGGCATCGTGGGCCGGCGCATCAGCATCGAGAGCGCGTCAAAGGTGTGGAACGCGTGCGGCCTGCGCATCGGCGCCCTCGTCACCGACAACCGCCACTTCCACACCCAGGCGGTCGCCGAGAACACGGCGGGGCTCTGCTCCAGCGCCATTGGCCAGCACATCTTCGGCGCCCTGGGACACGTGTCGCACGACGATCTGCGCGGCTGGTACGGCCGCCAGCGAGACTACTACAAGTCGATGCTCGACAGCTTCACGGCAAGCGTTCACGAGCACCTGCCAGGCGCCGTGGTGAGCCGACCAGATGCCGCCCTCTACTCCATCGTCGATGTGCGCGCCCTCGTCGACGGGCGGTTCGATGCCCTCGACTTCGTGATGTTCTGTGCCACCGAAGGAGCCGTCGATGTCGACGGCAAGCGCCTCACGCTTCTCACCGCCCCCATGTCGGGCTTCTACGAGACCGCCGCGGGCGAGCCCAACCCAGGCCGGACCCAGATGCGCGTGGCGTACGTCGAAACCCCGGAGCGCATGGCGCTGGTTCCCCGCCTGCTTGCCGCACTGTTCCGGCAGTACATCTCGGCGCGCAATTTTCTCTGAGGCTTGCAGGCAAACGCGCACGAACCGCGAACCATTCGCAGATTTCTGGCAGCCGCCCACGTCCTGTCCCGTGCTGAGACGATGCGCGGGCCGACCGTCCAGAGCAGACACAGACCTCCACGAGGAAGATATCGCATGACCACCATCACAGAGACCGCACCCCCACCGGTCATCGAGCTCGACGACGTCACCATCCGCTTCGCGGGAGACTCCGGTGACGGCATCCAGCTGACGGGACAGCAGTTCACCGTCACCACCGCCATCTCAGGCAACGACCTGTCGACCCTCCCCGACTTCCCCGCCGAGATCCGTGCCCCGGCGGGCTCGCTGCCCGGCGTGAGCGGATTCCAGATCAACTTCAGCTCGCATGACATCCGCACGCCGGGCGACGAGCCGAACGTGCTCGTGGCCATGAACCCCGCCGCGCTGAAGGTCAACATCGGCGACCTCGAGCCCGGAGGCCTGCTGGTGGTGAACGAAGACGCCTTCACCTCGGGCAACCTCGAGAAGGCCGCCTACAAGGTGAACCCGCTCGAAGACGGCAGCCTCAGTGGCTACCGCGTCATCCGGGTGCCGCTGTCGAGCCTCACGGCCAATGCCCTCTCCGAGCTCGGCATGTCGAAGAAGGAGACCGAGCGGTGCAAGAACTTCTTCGCCCTCGGAATCATGTACTGGCTCTACGATCGCCCGCTCGATCCGACCCTCGACTGGATCGGCAAGAAGTTCGGCAAGAACCCCACGGTGCAGAACGCCAACACCATGGCGCTGAAGGCCGGCTACAACTACGCCGATACCACCGAGATCTTCAACGAGCACTATCGCGTGAAGAAGGCCGAGCTGCAGCCGGGCTTCTACCGCAACATCACGGGCAATGAGGCCACGGCGCTGGGCTTCGTGGCCGCCGCGCAGATCGCGGGGCTGCCGCTGTTCTACGGCAGCTACCCCATCACGCCGGCCAGCGACATCCTCCACGAGCTCTCGAAGCTGCGCCACTTCGGCATCCGCACCTTCCAGGCGGAAGACGAGATCGCCGCCATCACCGCCACCATCGGCGCCGCCTTCACGGGCAGCATCGGCCTGACCGGCACGAGCGGTCCGGGCGTGGCGCTGAAGTCTGAGGCCATCGGTCTCGCCGTGATGACCGAGCTCCCCCTCGTCATCATCGACGTGCAGCGCGGCGGACCGAGCACGGGCCTGCCCACCAAGACCGAGCAGGCCGACCTGCTCCAGGCCATGTTCGGGCGCAACGGCGAGTGCCCCGTTGCCGTGATCGCGCCTGGCACGCCAGGCGAGTGCTTCTCGATGGCCATCGAGGCGGTTCGCATCGCCGTCACGCACATGCTGCCCGTGTTCTTCCTCTCCGACGGCTATCTCGCCAACGGCGCCGAGCCGTGGAAGGTGCCCGCCGTCTCCGACCTCCCCAAGATCAACGTCACGTTCGCCACGGGGCCGAATCATGAGAAGGGCTACATGCCGTTCCTGCGCAACCCCGAAACGCTGGCACGCCCCTGGGCCATCCCCGGAACGCCAGGGCTCGAGCACCGCATCGGCGGCATCGAGAAGGCCGACGTCACGGGCAACGTGAGCTACGACCCCGCAAACCATGAGCACATGGTGCGCACCCGCGCCGAGAAGGTGGCCCGCATCGCCAACGACGTTCCCGACGTCGAGGTGTTCGGTGACGCCGAGGGCGACCTGCTCATCGTGGGCTGGGGCGGCACGCACGGCGCCATCACGTCCGCGGTCGAGAAGGCGCGCAAGCAGGGCAAGAAGGTGTCGAGCATCCACCTGCGCTACATCAATCCGTTCCCCAAGAACCTGGGCGACGTGCTGAAGCGCTTCAAGAAGGTGATGGTCGCCGAGCTCAACCTCGGTCAGCTCAACCTGCTGATTCGCAGCCGCTTCGTCATCGACACGGTGGGCCTCAACAAGGTGCAGGGCAAGCCGTTCAAGATTTCCGAGATTCTCAAGAAGATCGACGAGGTGCTCTCATGACCCAGACCATTCAGACCAACGGCACCGCCACCAACGGCGGCGGAGCAGCCCCCCTCACCAAGAAGGACTTCATCAGCGACCAAGAGGTTCGCTGGTGCCCGGGCTGCGGCGACTACGCCATCCTCGCGCAGGTGCAGAAGATCATGCCCGAGCTCGGGGTGCCTCGTGAAGACGTGGTCTTCGTGTCGGGCATCGGCTGCTCGAGCCGCTTCCCCTACTACATGAACACCTACGGGTTCCACTCCATCCACGGTCGCGCGCCGGCGGTGGCCACAGGGGTGAAGCTGGCCAACCCGAACCTGCAGGTGTGGGTGATCACAGGCGACGGCGATGGCCTCTCCATCGGGGGCAACCACCTCGTCCACGCCATCCGGCGCAACCTCGACATCAACATCATCCTCTTCAACAACCGCATCTACGGTCTGACAAAGGGCCAGTACTCGCCTACCTCCGAGCTGGGCAAGAAGACCAAGTCTTCGCCCTTCGGCACCCTCGAGACCCCGCTCAACCCCCTGAGCGTGGCGCTGGCCTCTGAGGCCACGTTCGTGGCACGCACCATCGACAACGATCTGAACCACCTGTCGACCGTGCTCAAGCGCGCCGCGGCGCACAAGGGCGTGTCGTTCGTCGAGGTGTACCAGAACTGCGTCATCTTCAACGACGGCGCCTTTGATGCGTTTGGTGAGAAGAAGGTGCGGGCCGATCAGACGGTGCTGCTCGAGCACGGCAAGCCCCTCGTCTTCGGCAAGGATCGCAACAAGGGCATCCGCCTGAAGGGCATCCACCCCGAGGTGGTGACCATCGGCGAGAACGGCGTTACCGAGGCCGACCTGCTCGTGCACGACGAGGCAACAGAAGAGCCCACGCTGGCCTGGTTCCTCTCGCGCATGAACCCGCCCGAGTTCCCCGTGCCCATGGGCGTGTTCCGCGCCGTTGAGCACCCGACCTACGAAGCGCTGCTCGATGAGCAGATTGCAAACGTTCAGAAGGCCAAGGGCAAGGGCGATCTCAACTCGCTGCTGCGGGCCGGCGACACCTGGACGGTGGCGTAGGCAACCCGCGGTTCACCAGAACGAACAGCGCCCGGTGCACACCGGGCGCTGCTTCTTTTTTCAGGGGAACGCGCGGGCGCTCTCGGGCAGGCTGTACCCCATCGGCTCGAGGATCTTCACGGCCCCCTCGTAGCGTCCGAAGGGCGGCATGATGTAGGCCCCGACGACCTCGTGCTTCACCTCGTCGAGCGCCTCCTGCGCGATGCGCACCCCTTCCATGAGCGACTTCGGGCCCTTCTCGACCCGTTCCATGCGCTCGAGGATGGGCTTGGGGATCTGCATGCCCGGCACCTCGTTGTGGAGGAACAGCGCATTCTGGTGAGACGCGAGAGGCAGCAGGCCCACCAGCACCGGCATGTCGAGGTCCTTCACGTCATCGAGGAAGCGCCGCAGCAGCGCGCCATCATAGACGGGCTGGGTCATGACCATCTCCGCGCCGGCCTCCTTCTTCTCGCGAAGACGCCGGATCTCGCGGTCGTAGTCGAGAGCGCCGGGCTCCACGCCACATGCGAGGAAGAAGCGTGTGGGCTGACTGATGGGCTTGCCGGCCAGATCGAAGCCGTGATTGAGCTGATTGGCCAGGCGAAGCAGCCCGATCGAATCGAGATCGAACACAGCGGTGGCGTGGGGATAATCGCCGGCCGTCTTGGGCGGATCGCCCGTGATGATGACCAGGTTGTGCGAGCCCTGCACGTAGCTGGCGTAGAGATCAGACGTGAGACGCAGCAGGTTGCGATCCCGGCAGCACACGTGGAGTATCGTCTCCATGCCCACCTCCTGCTGCACCATGTGGGTCAAAACGCTGTTCGAGACGCGCACCGTGGCGCGGGGGCCGTCGGCTGAGTTGATGACGTCGACCCCAGCCTCGGCGAGCATGCGGGCGCCGCGAATCGCGGGAGCGAGATCGAGCCCCATGGGAGGATTCACCTCTACGCTCACCACGAAGTTCTCCGGCGTGATGGTGTCGCGACCGATGCCGCGCTTCACCCGCTCCTCGTAGACGCGGGCCACCTTGGCCGAGAGCCGCGATTTCTCTTGAATGGGAACGGGCTGCGCCCCTTTGCCCGTCTCGACGTCTGAGCGCCGCGGAGTCGCGGGCATGGACGAGCGCCCGCCGCCGAGCATGCGTGCCGAACCGGTGGCCCAGCGGATGTGCTCCATGTTGGTGCCGCAGCACCCCCCGACGATGGAGACGCCGATCTGGAACATTCGCTTGGCATACTCGCCGAAGTACTCGGGGGTGGCCATGTAGACCATGCGGCCGTCGATGCGATGGGGATACCCTGCATTGGGCTGGGCGCTGATGGGAATGCCTCGCCCCACCATGCGCTCGCAGATCTGGAAGATCACCTGAGGCCCCTCGATGCAGTTCACACCGGCAATCGTGGCTCCCCATTCGGCCATGAGATCGACCGCCCGCTCCGGCGTCGCCCCATCGCCGGACTGCGCCTCGGCGTCGAAGGCCACGTGCGCAACCACGGGAAAGTCCTTGCCCACCGCCCGCCGCACGCCCTTCAACGCGAGGTGCAGCTCGCTCACCAGCCCGAAGGTCTCGAGCATGAGCAGATCAACACCCTCGGCCACGAGAATCTCGGCCTGCTCGGCAAATGCGTCTTCGAGGCTCTGCCGTTCGGCGTCGGTGCAGATGGTGGGGGTCCAGCCGGACGGCCCGATGGAGCCCGCGAGATAAGCTCGATCGGTCGTCACCCCGCGCGCGATGCGCACGGCGCTGCGGTTGATGGCCTCGACCTCGTCGCCCAGCCCCTTCGACCCGAGGCGAACGCGGTTTGCACCGAACGAGTTGGTCTCGATGATGTCGGCCCCCGCTTGCAGGTAGGCCTCGTGTATCTCGCGCACGAGGTCCGGACGCGTGAGGTTGATGTTCTCGAAGACGTGGTTGAGGAAGATGCCGCGCTCATAGAGCTGCGTGCCCATGGCGCCGTCGCACACCAGGGGGCCTTGCTTGAGACGTTCGATGAAGGGGAGGAGCATGTGGTTCCCTACTGCTGATTCTCGAAGCACGCCCGACCCGCGCGAGGCGCTGGCCGGACGCGCGTTTCAGACGTTGAAGCGAATGTTGAGGATGTCGCCATCGTGCACGACATAGGTCTTACCCTCGAGACGCAGCAACCCTTTGTCACGACAGGCCGCATAGGTTCCCTGGGCCAGCAGATCGTCAGTGGTGACGACCTCCGCGCGGATGAAGCCCTTCTCGAGGTCGGAGTGGATGCGTCCCGCCGCCTCCGGCGCGCAGGCGCCCACGCGCACGGTCCAGGCGCGGCACTCGTCTTCACCGACGGTGAAGAACGTCATGAGATCGAGGCTGCGATAGGCGGCCTCGATGATCTTGTCGAGCCCGCTCTCCTTGATCCCCAGATCGGCCATGAAGGTCTTCGCCTCTTCGGGCTCGAGCTGCGCCAGCTCTTCCTCGATGGAGGCGCAGACCGTGAAGAACTGGCGACCGTTCGCCTCTGCCCAGGCCTTCGCCGCAACGACACGCGCGTTGCCCTCCTCGCTGCCGATGTCACCGTCAGCGATGTTGGCGCACACGATCACCGGCTTCAAGACGAGCAGCGACATCGACTGCACGAACGGCTTCGCGCTCTCAGGGATCTTCGCGACCACGTCAGCAGGCGGACGCGTGCCGTCTTCGAGCGCCTTGACCACCGACTCGAACCACATGCGCGCATCAGCGGCCATCTTGCGATTGCGCTCAAGGGTGTTCTGAATCACCGTGAGGTCGCTGATGAGCAGCTCGAGCTCGAGGTTCTCAAGATCGTCGACGGGCTTTGCGTCTCCGAGATAGTCGTGATCGTAGCAGCGCACGACCTGCAGCAGCGTGTCGACGGTGCGAAAAGCGCCGAGAACACGCTTGCCCAGCGCTCCTTTCTCCTGCGAATCGGCACCGGAGGCCGCCACGTCGAGGAAATCGACGGTGGCTGGAGTGGTCTTCTTGGGCGTGAAGAGCGCCGAGAGACGTTCGAGGCGCTGATCCGGAACCTGGACGTGCGCCTGGTTGGGCTTCTGGCCCGATGAGCTCCCCCGCTTCGATTCGTCGAGGCGGGTGAGCGCGTGAAACAGTGTGGTCTTGCCAGACTGGGGCAGACCGATGATACCGATGGTCAAGCTCATGGGGAGGAGGATTTGAGCGCACGGCGCCCAAAACCTGCCGCACCCGCACCGTGCGCGCCAAAGGTCTCCCGCTCCAGCCGGAGAGATCAATAAAACGTCCGGAGGCCCCATGCAGAACCCACCCACCGAATCCCCCCAGCAGCAGAAGCTCCGCGTCATCAAGATCAACCCCCGCGGGTACTGCTACGGCGTTGTCGACGCCATCCAGCTGGCACGCGTCGCGGCCCGCGATGAGAAGACCCCGAAGCCGATCTACATCCTGGGGCAGATCGTGCACAACCGCCACGCCGTGAACAGCCTCAACGACTACGGCATCATCTCGCTCGACGGCGAGAACCGCGAAGAGCTGCTCGAGCAGGTCGATCACGGCACGGTCGTGTTCACCGCCCACGGGGTGTCTCCGATCGTGAAGCTGAAGGCCCGTGCGCGAGGGCTGCACATCATCGACGCCACGTGTCCCGAGGTGACGCACACCCATGAGCTGGTGAAGACACTGGTCGCGCAGGGCTATGAGATCATCTACATCGGGCGCAAGGGGCACCCCGAGCCCGAAGGGGTGATCGGCGAAGCGCCCGATCACGTGCACCTGGTCGAGAAGGTCGACGACGTCGAGCGCCTCGACCTGGGTACCGACAAGATCGCCGTCTCGACCCAGACCACCCTGAGCAAGTGGGACACCGAGAAGATCACCGAGGCCATCCGCGCGCGATTCCCGCATGCCCTCATCCACAACGACATCTGCTCGGCCACCACCGATCGTCAGGAAGCCGCGGTGGTGCAGTCGAAGGATGCCGACCTGGTGCTGGTGGTGGGCGACACGAAGAGCAACAACTCGAATCGCCTGGTTCAGGTGGTGAATGAGCTGGCGGGCAAGCCGGCCTTCCTCATCGACAACGTTACCGAGATCCAACCGGAGTGGTTCGAGGGCGTGCGCACCGTGGCGCTGACCAGCGGCTCGTCGACCCCGAGCCAGATCACACGCGAGGTGGCCGACTTCCTGGGAACGCTCTACGCGGGCGGCCAGGTGGTGGTGCCCGCCAACAGCAAGGTGGCTCGGGAAGCCGTGGTCTGACGTACGAGGGGCCTAGCCCTGCAGGGTGTGCACGACCATGTCTTCGAAAACCCTCGCCCACGCGTCGACCAGCGGATCGATCTCGGCGCGGTGCTGCTCGAGAACGGCAGGGTCTCGCGTCTCCTGCACCTCGGCCCGCAGCGATTGCAGGCGCTTGTCGAGCCCTTCGAACTGCGTGCGTCGCTCCGCGTCCGGGCACTGCGCCGCGATGTGCTGCACAAGGGAGCGCTGCTGGCGCGTCAGCTGCTCCATGCGCTCATGGAGCAGGTTGACCTGAACCGTGCTCTGCGGCCGGGCCAGCTGACGGGTGAGCATCTCGAGATCACCACTCACCGTCGCGAGCTCGCGCACCTTCTCGCGAAGCGCGTTCTTGTCGACGGGGGGAGACGCTGAGGGGGCAGCTCCCGCCGCGGTTGGCGACGTGTCTGGCGCCTCCATCCGGCCCTAGGCGGAACCCGACGACGACTCGCTGGTCGAGACGCCGAGAATCTGCTCGATCTCCTTGATCTTCTGCTTGATGGGCAGCGTGGCAAGGCTCAGCGGGTCGAGCATCACGTAGCGCTTGTAGAGATCGAGCGCGCGAGACAGATCCTTGCGGCGCTCGGAGAGCACGCCCAGGCCACGAACCGCGGGGGCGTCTTGCGCGTCATAGCGGATGGCCGACTCGTAGGCCGTCTCTGCCGCCTCGTGCCCGCCGAGAAGCGAGTGCACGTCACCCAGAAGGCTCCAGTAGCCGCTGTGCGCGGGCGCACAGGCCAGACGGCGCTCGAGGGTCTCACGAACGCTCTCCGCCAGCGCCTTGCCTTCTTTTGAACGCTTGGCGAGCACCAGCAGCTTGACCTTGCGGAACTGCATGCTCGTGGAGTCCGGGGTCTCCTTGATGGCCGCATCCATGGTCTCGAGCGCAAGATCGACCTGCTTGCGATTCATCTCAGCGGTTGCGAGGGCGACGTAGAGGCTCTCGAGAACCTCGTCGTAGGCATTGGTGCACGACAGCCCCTCGCGCGCGGAGCGCTCCACATCGTCCCAGCTGCCCCGGCGCACGTAGAAATCAGCCACGGCTGCATGGGCCTTGGCGTCTTTCGGGGTGAGCTGCACCGCCTTCTTGTAGAGCTCTTCCGCGCGGTCGAGCTGCGCCACGGCCTCATAGATGGGGGCGATGAAGCGGATGTTCTTCTCTTCCTCGCGCGCGTATATGGCGAGCGAGTCGCTGTAGCGGGCCAGCTTGAAGTACAGCTCGGCAAGGTTGCGCTCGAGAACGGCACGCACGCTCTTCTTCTCGGGCGCATCGGAGGCGTAGGGAGACAGGATCTCCTCGTACCAGTTGATGGCCTCGTCGGAGCGCCCCATGCGGATGAGGAGCTTGCCGTGCTCATATACGGCCTGCCACTCGCGTGAATCTGCGCGAATCGCCGCCTTGAACGATGCGAGCGCCGCGTCGGAGAGCCCGGCCTGCACCTGGAGGCGCGCCAGCGTGATCCAGCCCCGCACATCGCCGCGGTTGACCTTGAGGTGTTCCTCGTAGTCGCAGATGAGCTCGTTGCTCAGCTCGATCCACTTGTCGGGCACACCGGCGCGGGCGAGCACCGCGAGAAGCTCGCCCTTCCAGGTGCGCGCGTTGGCGTGGGTGGGATGGGCCGCCAGCAGAACCTCATAGTAGGCGATGGAATGCTCGAAGTGACCGGCCCGCGCGGCCAGCCGGCTGGCGTTCTCGAGGAGCGCCACGCTGGTCTCGCGGCTCGAGAGGGCGTAGTCGAGGATGCGCAGGCCCAGCGCCTGGAGATCGCCCCGGAAGTCTGGCGGCAGGCCACGCCCGGTCATGTCATCGAGGAAGCTCGTGCCGAGCGGATTGTCGACGTCTTTCTTGAGATCGATGAGGCTGATGTAGGCCGGCTCTGCCCCGTCGAGATCGCCCGCGCGCACGAACGCAACCGCAAGTTTCTTGACCGCGTCTGCGTCGTCTGGGCTCATCTCGACGACGCGCTGGCGCCACTTGAGGGCTGCGGCGAAATCTTCGAACTCTTCGAGGAACGCGGCCAGCTTCACCGCGTAGAAGCTTCTGCCGGTGATCTCGGTGGACTCTTCGAGCGCGGCGATGAGCGCCACCCGGTCCTTGGTGCGCCGCAGAATCTCATAGCGACGCATGTGGAGATCGTCGTTGGTGGGGTCTTCGTCGAGGCCGGCCAGGACCTCTTCGTACGCCTCTTCGAGATCGCCCGTGATCTCGCCGCGGGCGACACGCTCAAAGCGCTTGCCAGGCCGCGCAGGAGCCGCGCCAGCGCCAGACTTGGCCGGCTTGCGCGTCATCGTGCTGGCCGCGGGGTCACCGCCGAGGACGCGCTTGGCCTCCGGGCCCTTCGCACCCTTGGTCGATTCGTTCTTCTTGAAGCTCATCGTTCTGCTGATCTCGCCTTTCGGGGCACGAGGCGCGTGGGTCGCGGCGGAGAATGCGACCCACGCTTGGTTCGCAACACCGCCGCCGAGGCCGGGTGTCGGAACAGGGCAGCGGTGGTTCGAGCAGGGAGTCTCGAGACGCCGCGACTTGCCAATGAATTTGTCAGCGCTCGGGAAAAACCTTCTTCAGGGCGACGCCCAGGCGCCTCCTCTGGAGACAAGCTTCAGCGCCCTGCCTGAAGGCTTCCCGCGGGAGGCCGTAGAATGCCGCGCTTCAGCGCACCGACCACATGCGGACGGGGACGCCACGCCTTCGAGAGAATGATGGGGGAACCACCGCGATGACCCGTGAACAAGGAGGGGGCAGCTTCTTCCAGCGCCTGCGCGAATGGCTCGCTGGCCTCCTCGCCCCCGGCGCCGCCTCAGGCTCACGCCGGCAGGCGCGAGGAAGCGGGGTGACGCCGGAGACGGTTCGCCCGCTTGCCCGGCCCACATCACTCGGGCCGAAGGCCACCGTGGTCGAGGCGGTTGCGCAGGGCCAGAAGTACTTCCTGAAGACCTGGACCGACCTTCCCGCAGACGGGCGGCGCGAGCTGCTGCGGCTGCTCGAGACCCGTCGCGCACTGAACGGTCCCGGCGTGGTCGACGTGCTCGCTGTGTCAGAGAAGGCGCTCGAGCGGCACTCGGGCATCGTGCAGTGCGTTCAGGAACATCATCCGCGAACGCTGCGGGCCTGGCGGTCGAGCATGACGTCGGAGATCGGCCTCGAGCAGGCCGCGGCAGTCGTTCGACAGATCGCCCGGACCCTGCAGGAGGCCCACGCACGCTCGGTGGTTCACGGCAGCCTCAGCCCCGATTCCATCTTCGTGGCCAGCGCGGAGGGCGATGACCCGGGTACGGTCTCCATCGACTTCGTTCGCTTCACAGGGCTCGACCTGACTCGCAACCCCGCGTTCACCATTGCGGAGGTCTTCCCCACCGGTCGCTCCTACGTGGCGCCTGAAGCGCTGCTCGGCAACCCCCCCGACGAGCAGAGCGACCTGTATGTGCTCGGGGTCGTCGCCTACGAGGTCTTCACCGGGCGTCTGCCCTTCGAGAGCGAGGGCACGAGCGGCCCGGGTCGGGTGAAGGGCATGCTCTCGGCGCAGGCGCAGCCCATCACGCGCTACCGCAAGGATCTCCCCAACCGCTGGGAGGTCACGCTCATGCGCCTGCTCTCGAAGGACCGCAAGATCCGCTGCAAGACCGCCGAGCAGTTCCTGCTGGAAGTGGAATCGGAGCTCTAGCGCGCGACGGACCGCGCGGTCGAACCCCCTACGAAGGCAGGATTCCCCAGGCCGCAAACAGCCTGCGCTCGCGAGAGCGGCGCATGGTCAGCGCGGTGGTCCAGTGGTCCGGTCCGATGGGGCGAACGTACACGGTCAGCATGCCGAGGCGGTTCCCCCCCAACACGTCGGTGAACAGCTGATCGCCCACCATCACCGACGCGGAGGCGGTCGCCCCCATGTGCTTCAATGCTTCGAGGAAGGGGGCCGCATGGGGCTTCAGATGGAGCACGTCGGGCATGACCGCGTGCGCATCGAGCGCGCGGGCGAAGCGCTCGACCCGCAACCGCTTGCGGTGCCCCACGAACACATTGCTCACGAGGCACACATCACGAAGTGCGCCGCATGATCGCGCGGCGGCGATGTGATCGGCCACCCCGGGCAGCATGTCCTCGTCGACCTGGATGGGTGCGATGGTGTTGTCGACATCGAGCAGGAGAAAAGGTCTTCCCAGCGCTTCGAAATCGATGTCGAGAAATCGGCTCACAACCAGATCCGGCCGCAGATGGCTCACCCGTGACACGTCCTCCCGCTTCAGGCACGCAATGAAGGTCGGCGCCGCGTCCTTCGCGCTTCTCTTCCCCGACACATGGCTCGCCTCCTGGCTTCGCGCCGCAGGATGGCGCTCCTGACAGGAGTGCGGCTCGGTGGCTCAGAAGCCCGCACCCGCGACGCTGCCCAGGTCATGCGGGCAGCAGATGCCGACGCTCCTGGAGGCCCCGTGCCCGCGCCCCCCAAGACCCTGCTCGCCATCGAAGACGTGCCGGCGAACCTGGCGCTGCTTCGCGCCATCCTCGAACCGGCCGGCTACGTGGTATGCGATGCCCCGACCCTCGCGGCAGGGCGCAACGCGATCGAACAGGCCCCCCCCGCGCTCGTGCTGCTCGATGTGCGTCTCCCTGACGGCAACGGCCTCGATCTCGTGCGAGAGATGCGAATGCGTCCAGACCAGGCGACCATCCCCGTGCTGGCGGTGAGCGCCAGCGTGCTGCCCGCCGACAAGGCGGAAGCCTTCACCGCGGGATGCAGCGCCTTCCTGGCCAAGCCCTTGCGCGCGGCCAAGCTGCTCGAGACCGTGCGGGCGCTCCTGGCCCCTCCCACTCCACCCTCGCTGCCGTCGCCTTGACGTCCCCCGCCGGCGCACTGCACTCACCCGTAACGCTGGAAGGAGTTTGAATTTTTTTCTAGAACTGCGTAAAGATGACCGTGACGATTTTGCTTCGCCCCCGTCGAAGCCCGAGAGGGTACTGATCCCATGCTCGCGCGCAAGCCACGCGTCGTGCGTCCCTATCACACGCACGAGAACGTCCGCATCTATCGCGACGACTTCATCACGTCGAGAGCGCTGCCGCCATCGAGCGTCGACCTCATCGTGACCTCTCCGCCCTACAACGTCGACATCGCCTACGCCACCCACAACGACGCGCGTGAGTACCTCGACGACTACCTGCCCTTCACCCGCGCGTGGCTCGCCAAGGCCTTCACCCTCGCCCGTCCCGACGGCCGCCTCTGCCTCAACATCCCCCTCGACAAGAACAAGGGCGGCCAGCAGAGCGTGTGCGCCGACATCACGACCATTGCCAAGGAGGTGGGCTGGCGCTATCATTCCACCGTCGTGTGGAACGAGCAGAACATCTCGCGCCGAACAGCCTGGGGCTCGTGGCTCTCGGCCTCGGCCCCATTCGTGATCGCGCCCGTGGAGTGCATCGTGGTGCTCTACAAGGAGTCGTGGAAGAAGCTGAGCAGAGGCCGCGTCTCCGACATCGCTCGAGACGAGTTCCTCGACTGGACCAACGGGGTGTGGACCTTCAGCGGCGAGAAGAAGACGCGAATCGGTCACCCCGCCCCTTTCCCGGTCGAGCTGCCGCGGCGATGCATCAAGCTCTTCAGCTTCGTCGACGACGTGGTGCTCGACCCGTTCATGGGCAGCGGAACCACGCTCCTGGCCTGTCATCAGAACCGACGCAGCGGCATCGGCTTCGACATCGATGCGTCGTACTGCGACCTTGCTGTGCGCAGGCTCGCCGCGGCGACGTGAGCAACGCGGCACCCCCGCTGGGCGACGATTTCGCTCGAGAGCCCGCCTACCCACCGGACTTCCTCTTCCCCCAGGCCGAATGGACCCCTCTGGGTGATCTCGACGACCTGCGGTTCCTCGAGCGACGGCTCACCCGCGAGAACCTGCTTGCGCTCTCGTACGTGCGGCTTCAGGAACGCCTCGCTTTCGCGCTGCTCACGA
>RGZZ01000038.1 GCA_010028905.1 Pseudomonadota bacterium
ACGCCCGCCAGGTCATGTGGGCCCATGGCTGGCGCTCGTGCCTTGTGAGCAGCGACCCGTTCCATGTGCCCCGCTGCGTGATGGTGGCCCGGCATCTGGGGCTCGAGGCCTGGGGTGCGCCGGCCTACGAGAGCCCGGGCTACAAGCGGGCCGGGCTGCGCCTGTGGTACACATTGCGCGAGTGCGCCGCGTTCGCGCGCTACTCTTTCATGCGCCTCGTTGGGCGCGAGGGTTCGAGGGGAGCGGTGTAGCGCGTGCGCGAGGAGGGGGTGCGGAGGGTGCCGGGTCGCGTGAAGCTCGTGCTGGCGGTGCTCGGGGTTGTGCTCGTCGGCCTGCAGGCCTGGCGGTGGCACGCCGCGAGGGCCGAGATCGAGGCGCTGGCGGGTCCGAATCATCCCAAAGGGTATCTCATCGAGACAGTTCCCTCCGGACTCACGCTCACGGTCGAAGGCAAGGAGATCGGGGTGACGCCGTGTGTGTATTCCCCCCGCGAGCGGAACGCGACTGAGATGCCCTCGGGTGTGACCTCCCCCGCGCCCGACGAGAAGACTGTTGAGACGCTGCGCTTCGCCGGAGCCTTTGAAGACACGGTGACGCTACCACTCTACGTGGGGGCAGATTGGGTTAAATATCCGGACGACCTGCGCTTCCGTCCACGCTACGTCTTCAGCGACGCCGCCCTCATCGGCTGGTGGCTGCCGGGCCTCGTCTCGCTGCCCCTGCTGGCGGCGGCATTTGCGCTTCACGCGCGCGATCGCGTTCACCAGGCAGATGAGAGCACGGCCCTGAGAGACACCGTCGAGAACGTCGAGCCCGGGGGGCGGGTCGGCGATTGGCGCCTGGGGAAGCGTCTCGGCGAGGGGGCCATGGCCGAGGTGTTCGAAGGGCATCGCCTGGGGGCGAGTGCTTCCTCCGACACCACGGAGGGGGTTGCGGTGAAGGTGCTGTTCGAGGCCGTCTCGAGCGACCCGGAGTTTCGGCAGCGGTTCGAGCGCGAGGCCCTCATCGGGCGTCGCTTCAAGCACCCCAACCTGGTGACGCTGTTCGCTTCGGGACAGGTGGGCGAGCGTCTCTATGTGGTCATGCAACGGGTCTCGGGGGGGACCTTGCGTGATCGCCTGCAGCGCGGTCCGATGGCCCTCGACGACGCCCTCGCCGCCCTCGATGACATCTGCGCCGGACTGTCGCACGCCCACGGCCTCGGTGTGGTGCACCGCGACCTCAAGCCGGAGAACGTGCTCTTCGACGGCGCAGGCCGTTGCCGCGTGGTCGATTTCGGTCTTGCCCGCACCCAGGGCCAGCAGACCATCACGGCCACCGGCGCCATCATGGGCACGCCGGCCTACATGGCGCCGGAGCAGGTCGAGGGCGTTCGGGGAGATGCCCGTCTCGATCTGTATGCCCTGGGGTGCGTGGCCTATGAGATGCTGGCGGGGCGACCGCCCTTTGTCTCCAGCGATCTCACGCAGACGCTCATGGCGCACCTGTCTGATGTGCCAACCCCTCTGCGCGACCTTGCGCCACACGTGCCGTCGCACGTCGAGCAGACCATCATGGCGATGCTCGAGAAGCATCCCGAAGACCGCCCCTCGTCGGTTGACGAGGTTGCGCGGCGGTTGCGGGGGGACGCGTGACCCCGCAGCGGGGTGAGGGAGTCAGATGCGGTGGTTCACCATGCGCCAGAACGTGATGCGCAGCCTTCCGCTGCTGGGGAGAAACGTGTTGAGACTGAAATCGTACGTCTTGTGGGTGGCGTCGGTCTGATCTGAGCTGCTGTCATTGCCGTTCGATGCGCTCGACTTCCTCCTGCCGCCGGACAGCAGGTAGGCGAGTTCCTGTTTGGCCTCCTCGAATCTCTTGCGCTCGTCCGGTGATGCATTCGGGTTCACGGCGGCGGTCTGGGCCTTCTGCAGCGCTTCAACGGCATCTGCGATGTCTTTTCCTTGTGGGGTAGATGTCTTGATGCCGAGATCACCGAACTCGATGGAACCCGCGGGCATGGGCGTCAGCAGCGCCTGCCACGATTTCGGGATGGGAAGGTTGCTCGTCGAGCCATCAGTCGAGGGCTCTGATGGCGTTGACACGTCTTTCGCATTCTTTGCCGTTTCTTCGCTGGCGTCTCTGAACTCGCGATTCCGCTCTGTCCCGGGAATCGTTCCGAGGTACAGCTTCTGGCCGGTCATATCCGGGGGCAGCGGGTTTCCTCGGTCATCGCGTGGAGGGATGTACTCTTTGAACGTGTTCCTGTCGCTATACAGCTCCCCCACTGCAACGTTGTTGACCGTCACCGGCTCCGGCGTGGGCTGCGAATCGGGCGCCAGCGTCACCGTGAACTTGATGCTCGAGGCATCCCGGGTGCCCACCACGTGCACGTTCTCAAACGTGGCGCCGCCGCTGTCGGGCTTTTCCTTGGGGGCGTCGACCACCACGTTGCCCACCACGAGGATGTTGCGCGCGTCGACCGCGGTCTGCGAGTACACGAGCCCCTCGAACACGTTGCCGCTGCCCAGGCCCGGCACCGATCTGCCGCTGCCGGTGCCGGCCACCGCGATAGGGCCCGTGGCCACGAGGGCGATGCTCTGGCTGCCCACGATCTGGCTGGGGCCCCCCTTCATGGTGATGCTCCCGTCGACCACGAGCGCGCCCGTGCCCGTCACGCCGTTCGAGAGCGTGAGATTGCCGCGCACGTAGAGAAAGGCGTTGCTCAAGGTGAGCGCCCCGCTGTAGGTCAGGTTGCCGCCGGCGTAGTACGCCCCGCTCAGCGTGGTGGCACCGTAGGTCGGTTCCCCCAGGGCGATGACCCCTTTCTCGGCGTGGTTGTCGTAGCTGGTCACCTCGAGCTGGGGCAGGGCCACCGTTCCGCTGCTGGCAAAGATACCGGCACGCACGATGCGTGGCGGGTCGATGCGGATGGGGCCGCGTGACTTGACGAATCCGCTGATATAGGTCTGGCTGCCTCCGGACGGGGTGATGACGACGCCCCTCGGCGAGTTGGCCGCCAGGTCACCCGGACGGTCGGTCGAGCCGTTGACGTAGCCGCCCGACGATTGCGCCCCCTCGATGATGAGCGAGCCTTTCGAGCGGAACGTTCCGCTTGCCGCGACGGCGTAGGGAAACGGCGGCTGGCACACGATGGCTTCCACCGTGCGTACCTGTCCACGGCAGAAGCCTGTCGAGATGAGGTGCGTCATGCCCCCGGGCACGGTGCGACCGGCGTATCCGCCGCGCGTTTCGCTGGCCTGGTTGTTCGTCGACCACGGCCACTCGCCATTGGTCTTGAACGTGACCACATGCCCCGCTTGTCGTGGGTCGAGATTGCTCGACGTGGAGACGATCTCTTCGTCGTGGGTGCCGTAGGCCGGGTCGGCGGTGAGCTCAGCCATGGCTTGAGAGACGCCAGCTTCGGCTTCATCTTGCGCGATGTTGCCGTTTGCGAAGCCCACGGTGAGGTTGAGATTGGCCGTGAACAGCGCAACCATGGCGGCGGCGATGAGGCAGAGCGTGCACACCGTGCCCAGCACCAGCTGCAGCGACATGCCGCGCGCGCGGCGCCCGCCTACCATGGCGCGTTGCGCGGCGTCACCGCGGTGGTGAGATCGAAGCGCTCGATGCCCCCCTTGGGGTCTGGCACCTCAACGGTCATGTGCAAGGCGAGCGGATAGGTGATGGCCCCTTCCGGTGTCGACATGTCGAGGGCCGAGATCCGGCGTGACAGCAGCTGATCGCCCGCGGTCACGTCCGGGGTCTGGTCGGCCAGGTCCTGCGCGCTGATCTGCTGGGGTTTCGTGTTGTCAGCGAAGTGGTAGGCGGGCGGTGCGCGATGCATGAGCCACAGTGACTGATGGGCCTTGTCGAACCAGAAGATGTCGAAATGGTCGTCGTACAGGGGGGTGCCGTTGTCGCTGAACGGCTGCCCGGTCGAGACGATGGGCTGCAGCGCGATGGCGATGGGGCTGTCGTTCACACCGTCGGAGGCGGTCACGGTGGCCGGGCTGGTGCACAGCAGCGCATTCCGGATGCGGTGCAGCGCCGCGGCCGCCGCCTGCTGCGCCTCGGCGCCGGCATTCTGCTGCTGGAAGAGCACCGTGGCCGGCACCATCATCTGCGCGATCATGCCCAGTGCCAGCAGAAGCAGCATGCAGACCACGGTGAGCTCGGCCAGGGTGGCGCCGCGGCGACGACGACGTGTGCGCATCTCAGTTCCTCACGAACAGCACGCGGGTCGACGCAAGTGATGATGTTGTGTTCGCCCGATCGCGCCACGAGACGGTCACCTGCACGCCGAGGGCGTCGGCGCGGTCGATGGCGGTTCCCTGCGCGGTGGTGATGGCAAAGGTCGACACGCCTCGGCCAAAGGCGCCACGCGTGGTCTCTACGTCGGGCAAGGGGCCATCGCGGATGTCGGTGAGGTTGCCGGCGCCCAGCGTCTCGAGCGTCTGCTGGGCGATGATCGATGCCTGGACGCGATCTGCAGCCATGCGGGTGCCGCTCATCGTGGCGGGGACCACCCCCACGAGCGTGATCGAGACAATCGACAGCAGCAGAAGGGAGAACACGAGCTCGGCGAGCGAATATCCTGAACATCTGCGTCTGTCGCGAGACCGCATCTCGTTCTCCCCACTCAGACGTCGTCGCAAGGGGTTTCCCCGACGCGGGGGACATCGGGGTGCGAACCTCGAGCAAGGAGCTCTTGAAGGCCGATGCGCCCTCATCCCGCCGCGCGCCATGCAAAGCTGGCTATATTGTGGTTCGGGCTGGCGCTTCTCACCTCCTCGTCTGGTCTTCTGCGTCAACCGCACCCGCGAGATCCGGCCGCGGTCTACCTCGACACCTCTCCGCCGGGGGCCGCGGTCGTTCGCCTGCAGCCGCGCACCGGGCAGATCCGAGCGGGACGTGTCGAGACGGGCTTCGCTGCCGTTCCCGTGGGGCGCTCGCCGGGGCCGCTCAATCTCGATCGACACGCGCCCGCGGAGCTGCGCCTCTCGCTCTGGGGGTACGCCGACACGGTCTATCACTACGATCCCTCGCTGCCACCGGAGCGGGTCGAGATGCAGGGCCCCGCCATTCCAGGCGTGGTTCCCCTGCTGCACTGGTTCGCGAGGCATGGCCTGTTCGAAGCCACCGTCGTCTTTGCCGCCTTCGGCATCTTTGCGGTCCTCCGGGCGCGCCGAGCCACGCGCGATGAAGACCGCGACGCGCTGCGGCTTGCCCTCGGTGCGCTCGAGACCGGTGTCGTGATCCATGGCTGGAGGCTGGGGGACGAGATCGGACGGGGCGCGAGCGCCCGGGTCTTCACGTGCACGCGGGTCGACGAAGAGAGCGCAGCGGTGTGGGCCGTGAAGATGCTGGTTCGCACCCGCTCCTCGGAAGAGCGCACGACCGGCGACACGCTCTTCTCGCGAGAGATCGACGCCCTGCGTGGCCTGCGTCACCCGAATCTGCCGTTTCTTCGTGACTTCGGCGAGGCCGAGAGCGTGCGCTACATCGTGATGGAGCGCGTGGTCGGCGAGACCCTGCGCGAGCGGTTGCGTCGCGTGGATCGGCTCACGACACGCGAGGGGGTCGAGCTGGCGCGGCAGGTGTGCGCGGCGCTGCGGGCGGCCCACGCGCTCGGGCTGGTGCACCGCGATCTGAAGCCTGCCAACATCATGATCACCGCATCCGGACGGGTCAAGCTCATGGACTTCGGAATCGCTCGGGTGGTCTCGGAAGAAGACGACAGGCCACCGCTCGCAGAGGGTGTGACTCCCATCGCCCCTGATGACAAGGACGTGCAGTCCAGCCCCTCTGCGCTGAACGGGGCTGACGCTTCATACAGGGGATCCGAATCAGGCATCTCAAGCGGTGCGAGCCAGGTCTCATCTCCCTCGGGTGCGCGCTCTCGTCGGCTGGCGGGCACCCCGGGCTACATCGCGCCCGAGTCGCTCCGCGGCGAGGTCGAGACGTGGCGAGCCGACGTCTATGCCCTGGGGGTGGTGCTGTTCGAGGCGCTCTCTGGCCGTCCGCCCTTCGTGGCCACGACGACCCAGGCCTTGCTGCACGCGCACGCCCACGAAGCCCCGCCCGCTCTTGAAGCCCTCTCTCCGGAGGTCGGCACTGCGCTGGCGGCTCTCGTGAACCGCCTGCTCTCGAAAGAGCCGCTCGCGCGCTGTGCGGACGAAGCCGAGATCGAGGCAGAGCTGCTTCGCATCGCCACGAAGATCGACGCGCTCGAGCACGGCTGAGGCGAGGTTGCGCCACGGCAGATCTCGCGGGGCGTTTCGACCCGGCATCTTTTTTGCGCAAGTTAACAATTCGGCAAAGATCGCGTGATAGACTGGAGGCCAGCAGGTGGGACACTCAAGGGAGACGGCGCGGTGTCGCCTCTTCTTGAGAACGAAGAGGGGGGTCGAACCAATGGACCGCATCGGGAACGTCGCACGTACGTCCTCCGCCGTGGCAAGCCCGCCACGAAGCGCCCCCGCCGCCCGTTCGACCGAGCCTGCCGATGCCTATGCCGGCAGCGTCCCCACACCTGACCCCACCCCCACGGTTCGTCGCGCTTCGTCGCGCGCGAACAGCGTGGCCGCGCACAACCCGCAGGTGGGGACCAAGGACACCACGCCGCGCCTGAGTGCGGGTGCCCTGCAGAGCCCTCGATTCCTCGGCACCGAGGCCGAGTACTTCAAAGAAGCCCGCGGCATGATCGACAACGCGGCACCCGGCGATCGGCTGTGCCTGCAGATGTACACCTTCGAGAATGCCGTCACCCACGGCGATGACAATGCGGCGAAGACGGCGCCGGGCTACGCCGATCAGCAGGCGCTCCTGCCTGGGCTGGCGGCCGCCGCGAAACGCGGCGTCAAGGTCGACATCGTTCTCGATGCGTCCCGCGACCCTCAGACGGGTAAACCGCACAACCAGCCCATCATTGACTACTTGAAGAAGCACGCGGGCGCCACGGGCAACATGGCCATCGACTACTACCCCCCGGAGTCCGTGAACATCGATCACGCCAAGCAGCTCATCCACCTCACCCCCGACAGCAAGGGGGGGTACGCGGTGCAGAAGGCGCTTGTGGGGGGGAGCAACTGGGGCAACCACACGCCGGCCAACGATGACGGCGGGGGCGTCTTCTACGGCAGAGACGCGGTGGGGGCGGCCCAGATCTTCTTCCGCGATCAGGCCTTCAGCCGTGGCGACCGCACCAGCGCGCCGGCGCCGGAGAACGACCCGAGTGCGCCGGTGAAGTGGCTCACCACATCTCCCACAGCCGAGGGCGGGGGCTCGCACGCCATTCTCGATGCCAAGCTGGCCCTTACGAAGCAGGCCAGCTCGGTGTACGTCAACGAGTTCTGCTTCACCCACGGCGACCTGGTCGACGCCACCGCCGCCAAGGGGCACGACGCCCACGTGCGTCTCGATCCGAACGAGAGCATGGTCAACCGCAATGCCCTGTGGGCTGTCCGCAAGGCGCACGGTGAGGCGCAGTGGGCCAACACGGCGGCCGACCCGAACATGGTCGGGCAGAAGAATCACCAGAAGCTCGACGTCTACGCCGATGCAGACGGCCAGGCTTTCTCCCTCACCATCGGCAGCGCCAACGACACCTCGAACGGCCTCGACACCACGCACGCGGTGGTCAGCAAGTCGACGGGCGCGTCGAGCACCAAGAAGACCAACCACGAGATCGACGCCCAGGTCGACCGCGTCACCATCGGCGACTACACCACGGCCGACTTCCTCGACGCCGCCCTGGCCAAGACGAAGGACGATCTGGCCGCGCGGAGCCTCAACGGCCTCCCCAGCACGCTCTCGGGCACGAAGCCGGGTCAGTTCTGATCGGCGGCCTCAGTCGGCCTGCGATCGCGCCGCCACGGCCGTCGTCATCTGACGGGGAAAGCTGCTCGCGGCCGTCTCGAGCTCCCGAGCCCAGGCTTTGACGAGCGCGCTGCTCTGTGGGGCCCCTCCTGAAGGGTTGAACCGCGAGTAGACCCACGCGCCACAGATCTGGGTGGGCTCGATGCCGCTCTCCTTCCAGGCCTTGGCGATCTCCGGATCTTTCACGATCTGGTTCGACGAATCGCGCAGGCGCCAGTCGGGCTTCGTCTCGTCGAATGGTTTGGCCGGATCGAGAACCAGCGGGTTGTCGTCGTTGACTGAGCCGCTGTCGGCAGGGTCGAGCAGCAGGTAGTGCGATGCGACGGTGTCGTCATAGGTGCCGATCTTCAAGATGACCGCGTGGTTCTTGCGCTCCTCTTCAGGCAGGCTGCGATATGCGCGCACCAGCGCCGAGGTATCGCAGCGCATCTTGGGCCACGAGGGAACGCCAGACAGGTACTCTTCCTTGAGGGTGAGCTGCACCTTGCCGCTGGTGGTCTCTGACAACAGGTCGGCGTTCAGCTGGGCCATCGACAGCCCGCATGGCGTGTAGTAGTAGCGCTTCTGGGCTTCGTGGTTGAGGTTGCGGGGCGTCCACACCTTCGTGCCCGGCTCAGAGAGCAGGCGCAGCACCATGGCCATCGAGGTGATGAGGCAGCCTTCATTGGCGATGGTGTTGCCATCTTCGAACTCGCGCATGAGCGACTCGGCCTGGGTTCGCGACTCACCGTTGAGCTTCGTGTCGGCCTTGATCACCAGGTCGCGATCCCACATGACATCGTGGCCCCAGGTCGGATCATCCTGACGATACGGGAGGGGCTTGGGGGCGCCTGAGGCATCGCTCTCGGGCTGTGCCGCGGCAAGGCGCGGAGGGGCAGGGCTCGGGGTGATGGCGGTGTTGATCACGGTTCGGCTCCTCGGCTCTCAAGTCAGACTCTTGCTGATGACAGTGTACGTGAAGCGTCAGAAAAAAACATGAAAACAGCCGGCGCGTCGTTCGCGCGGTGGGCGTGCGTGCGTCTCGGGCGTGTCTCAGTGGCGCCTTGGCTCAGTGGGACGCGGGCTTCTTCTGGGAGGCGTCGGGGGCGTTCTCGTCATCCGGCCACTGGTTCTGCAGGGCATGGAAGATGTCGAGGTCGGCTTTTCCCTTGATCTCGGAACCGCGGCCGTAGTCGGTGAAATAGGTGAGCTTGCCGATGAGTACACTGGCGCTATGCATCTTCTTCTCTTGAAAGATCACGGTCTCACCGCGGGTGATGCGGTCGACGGCTTCGAACGCATTGATCTCCTGCTTCGATTGAGGAGCGAACAAGGCCTTGGCCCCGTGATACAATCCGCTTCCCACCGCGCCGAGAAACGCGCCCGCAAGAACGCCCATCTGCACGCCGATGGCCGTTCCCACAGGCCCCTGCAGCACGAGACCCGCGAGAGCGCCGATGGCCAGCCCCGCGGTTGCGCCGCCGGTGGATGACTTGAGCGCCTGGGTGAAACGGCTGCCGGGGCTTGCTTTATAGAAGGCAAATGGGTACGGGGTGTTGTGTCGCTTCATGGTGAAGAACGCGACCTTGGCCGAGGTGTCGGCAATGACGCTGTCAGGCGAGCTGTTCGACTGGGCGCTGTACATCTCGTGCAGCAGCTTGAGCTCACCGAAGCTGTGCACCGGAACAGGCTTTCCATAGGGGATCTCGCGCCCGGCACCCTCGACCTTCATGTTGGCCTGCTTCGTGAGCGAGGCTGCAGTAGCGGCCGCGGCCGTCCCCATCGGTGTACCGAGCAGAGCCAGCGATCCCAGGCCTTCCGGGGTGAGGTTGAGGTCGATGACCCGCTTGGGCTGAAACAGCACCTCTTCGCCTGCAGACAGGCGCTGCAACGCTTCCATCTCGCTCAGAGCGCGGGGGGCGCTGAATCCACAGATCTTCCGATCGGCCCGCAGCTCCCACGGGAAGCCGTCCATCTTGAGCTTCTGGGTGAAGTACCCCAGCATGTGGGCCGCACCGGCCTGGTCGATGTGGTAGTACCGATTGTCATCGAGAAAGATGTGCACCCGGTCGGGATAGCGGCTGCGCTCTGCTTCGTAGGCTTCACGACGGGCTTTCAGCTCGTCTGCAGAGGGGCCGGGCGTCGGTGCGGGTGTGGGTGGCTTGGAAGGGTGGCTCTTGTGCTTTGTGACAGCGTTGGCGGTGGTGATGCCCATGGGGTCTCCCTCAAGCTGTGGGGAGCGCCGTCCCCAGGTGTGTGCCGTATCGTAGAAGCCGAGACTGGAAAATGTCTGGAGCACGGCAGTCTCACGCGTTCGTAACCTGTGTCTCACGGTCGTTCGAGGATTTCTTCAGCGGTGTTCATACACTGTTGGCGGAGGACGCACGACATGATCGGCAAGTCGATGTTTCACCCTCGATGCGCGCCGGCGAATCAGGGCATTGCAGTCCCACGGCGCGTGGCGACGGTCACGCCTGCTGTCGCCAGGGCGTCGGTTGCGCCTGGGCCATCTGCCGACGACGCAGCTGTGGGCAGTGCCGCGCGCGCGACGCCCGCGGCCGAGGTGCCCGCTGGGCTCAGCGCCGCTGAAGCCAGGCTTGCGCGCATCGCCGCCACCAAGGCCCGCTCGTGGCACGACGAGGTCATCTACATGGCCATGACCGATCGCTTCCACAATGGCGACAAGACCAATGACGCGGGAACCGACCCGACGAACCCCAATCGGTTTCACGGCGGCGACTGGCAAGGGCTCATCGACAAGCTCGATTATCTGGCTGACCTTGGCGTTACCACACTGTGGATCTCACCGCTGCCGGAGCAGATACGCGATTTTCTCGGCACCGACGGATACCACGGCTACTGGACCAAGGACTTCACCCGCCCCGAGCCGTCTTTCGGTACGGTCGACAAGCTGCGTGAGCTGGTCGACAAGGCGCACGAGAAAGGGCTCAAGGTTCTGGTCGACCTCGTGGTCAACCACCTCGGCTACGGCGCCCCCATGGCCGAAGATCCCGCCTATCACGATTGGTTCCACCATCAAGGCAACGTAAACCTGACCTTGCAGCGCAACATGGAGAAGGGGAAGCTCTCTGGCCTCCCCGACTTTGCGCAGGAGAACCCTGTTGTTTCACGCTGGCTCATCGACCAGTGCAAGGCCTGGATCGACAAAGCCGACATCGATGGCTTTCGCCTGGAGGTTCTCGGCCGAGATCCACGCCCACGCCGGCAACAACTTCTTGCTTCTTGGCGAGGTCTACGATCCGGTCGTCGCGCACACGTCGAAGTTTCAGAACGAGGCGGGCATGGACTCGGTGTTCGACTTTCCGCTCAACTTCGCGCTGCGCAACACCATCGGGTGCGACAAGCCGTCCACGTGGTGGAACACCCTTCGTTACGTCGTCACCCATCTCGATCACCTCGATGGTGAATCTGTGCGCATCGCCATGGGCCAGTCAGACGGCGACATGCGCCGCCTCTCGAGCGTGCTGAAGAAAGACAGCGCCTATCGCCGCTCAGATCTGCTCGTGACCCTGCTCGACAACCACGACATGCCGCGCTTCACGACGGTCGCCGGCGAGAAGGGAGAGAGCAAGCTCAAGCTCGGACTCGCCCTGCTCATGACCATGCGGGGCATCCCCTCGGTCTACTACGGTACCGAGGTGGCCATGCGTGGCTACACCGACGACGACGTGCGCAAGGACATGGCCTTCGGCTCGCATCCGCAGATGGAGGCGGCCTTCAAGCAGCTTGCGCACATCCGCAAGGACTCGGTGGCGCTGCGGCGCGGCAGCTTCGAAGAGCTGCACGCCGATCGCGACGTCTATGCCTTCTCGCGCTGCGCGCCGTCTGAGTCGGTGGTGGTGGCGCTCAACAACGGCAAGCAGGTGAACCACCGCGACATCCCTGCGCCGGCCAGCCTGGCCGATGGAACGACGCTCATCGATAAGATCGGTGGCAGCCGCTACATTGTGAACCAGGGCCGCATCGCTGTCGACCTGGCGCCGGACCAGGCGGTCATTCTGGGCGTCGCGGGGTCGTTCGGCTCGAACTACCCGTGCTGATGTCGTGGCGATAGCGAGACGATGATGTCGGCCACCTCGTCGCTCACCTCTTCGTCGAGGCGCAGCGTGTCGACCAGGGCGAGAAACGCTGGCACGTCGAGGGCCTGTTGCAACCACTGCGCCCACCAGCCGTCCGGCAGGCGCCCGGACAGGGGGCCGTCTGACAGCGCAGACGACATGGCGCGGCGGTGCTTGCCGATGGCGGAGAGCACCTGTGATTCACTGAAATGCAGATCGGGCGGCACAGTGCGGGCGAGGGCGCACACAAATCCGTTCCCCGCCGCGGTGAGACCGCGCGTCGAGGTCTTGAGACACTCGAGCAGCAGCCGTCCGTAGGCCGATCCGAGGAAGTGCGCGAGGTAGATCACCTCGTCGCGCAGCACCACCTTGACCTGTCGCTCCTTGATGCCCAGAAAGGTCGCGAACGACTGGGCCAGGGCCAGCGGGATGACGGGCGATCCTGTCCCGGTGAACTGCGCCTTGCCGGCGGGGCCTTCTGAGGTGACGCGGATCTGCTTGTCGGACACTTTCTGCACCTGGCGCTTGCGCCCGCCGATGATGAGCTCGCTCGGCAGGTTCGACAGCGCCAGATCCCGGGCGGCCTGCCGTCGTTTGCCGTGGCGCGGCATGTCGCCCTGCACGGGGGTCGAGACGTAGCCCACCACCCGCTCGGTGGCGGCGTCGACAACGGCCAGGTCGAGCTCATCGCGCCCGCCGATGTTGCCGTGCATGGTGCCTCGCTTGTAGATGTATTCGAGCCGATCGGCGGGGGCATAGCGGCCGTTGGGCAGGGGCTGCAGGTATTTCTCGTGCGCCATGTGGGCCAGCAGCTCGCTGATCTCGGCCACGCTGTACAAGCCGCTCACCCAGGTTGGCAGGCGCTCGTGCAGCACCGTGGCGTCGATCCAGCGCGCGCGGTTCTGGTAGATCAGCGACCAGGCCTGCTGCACCAGCACCGAGGGGCGAAAGACCGTGGGGCCCGCGTGAATCTCGCCGCGTCGCGCGCAGTCGAGCAGGTGCTCGAAGCGGGCGCGCTGTGCGGGGGTCTCATAGAAGCAGGCCACGCGCGTGGTGTCGAACGAGCGACGGTTGCCGCGCCCCACGCGCTGCAGCAGTGCGGGCACGTCGGGTGGCGGACCCAGAAGGCCCACGCGATCGATGTCGCCGATGTCGATGCCCAGCTCGAGAGTGGTGGTGGCGAAGCAGAGCGCGGTCGACGCCCCCAGGAAGCGCTTCTCGACCCGCTCGCGCTCCTGGCGGGCGAGGCTGGCGTGATGCACGAACACGTCGCGGCCGAACGGTGCCTGTCCCAGGCAGGCCACGGCCATGTTCTCGGCTTCGGCGCGGCTGTTGGTGAAGACGAGAACCTTGCGTCCCAGCTGGCGGTTCCCCCGGGTCGAGATGACGGTACCGTCGGCGTCCACCAGTCCGCGGAAGTAGGCGACCACGGATGCGGGGTCGGTGCTGGCCACCAGCTCGGCCTCGATCTCGCGGCGCTCGTCGGTCGACACCACCACCGCGCGCGGGCCGAGGTAGCGACGCGCTACGTCTTCGGTACGCGCTGCGGTGGCGGTGGCCGCCACCCGCTGCAGGGGAAGGGGCACGGCGCCGCCGCGCGTGGCCGCCTGCGCCGCCACGCCCATGACGAGGCGCTCGAGGCGCGTCACCAGAACAGCCAGCTGATCGCCGCGCGCCGTGCCATCGAGCACGTGCAGCTCGTCGAGCACGATGGCGCGCACGCACTTGAGCGTCTCGGGGCGACGCGCCAGCATCGAGTCGAGAGACTCCGGGGTGGTCACGAGAACGGCGGCCTTCTCGCCTGCGTCGCGCTCGGCAGAGGTGAGGGCGATCTCTGAGTAGTCGCCGGTCTTGCGGCCGAGGGGAACGCCCAGCTGGCGCATGGGTGGCTCGAGACGGCGGAAGAGGTCGTTCACCAGCGCGCGGGTGGGCGACACGATGAGCAGCGAGGCGCCGCCCGACCACTTCTCGCGCAGCAATCGCTCGACCAGCGGGGCGGTATAGGCCTCGGTCTTTCCCGTGGCGGTGGCCGAGGCGATGAGAACCGCCTCGCCGCCCAGGATGCGGGGTATGGCTTCCTGCTGGATGCGTGTGGGCTGGGGGAAGCGCCCCAGGAACGGGTACCACGTGCGCGTGAGCAGCTTGCGCACGCGCTCGGTTCCTGTGCCCAGCAAGCGCTCGGCTCGTCGCGCCGGGTTGCGGGGCATGCCGAGATCGAGGTTGTCGAAGTCGAAGCCGTCGGCGTCGCTCAAGACAAGGAGACCGATGCGGCGCCCAGCATCTCTTCGGCGCGCCGCAGGAAGGTGGGGCCGTGCTTCGGGTCGTGGCGCAGGAAGTCAGCGATCTCGGTGAGCAGCTTCAGCGCCTGGCGGATGTTCCCCAGCCGCCCCCACTCGATGGCGCGGTACAGGGCATCACCCAGTCGGGTGAGGTTGGTTTCGGGGGCGGCGAAGTCCGGGTAGGCGTGCTGGTAGAGCCCCCACACGCGCCCGCACAGCTCGCGGTAGTCGCCCGCATTCAGTGGCGAGAGCTCAACCACCGCGCTGTCATCGACGAGACCGCGCAGCACGTTCACGCCAGCAGAATCCGGCGTGATGGCGAAGGTCACGTACATGTGCTGCGATGGCGCGTACAGCGCGGGGATGGCGCGGTGCACGGGGTGACCGCCGCGGGGGAGGTCGTCGACGTCGATCTTCACCCCGCTGGTGCCCATGCAGGCGGTGGCGTAGTACGAGAACAGCACGGCCGCGTAGTAGGCGTGGCCGCTCGAGAGCAGGCTGTAGAACTCGGCTTCGTCGAGCAGTATGACCAGGCCCGCGTATCCCGCGCGATGCGCCAGAACCGAGATGCCGCCCAGCATGTAGGTGTAGATGTGCGCCCAGGGGCAGTAGTCCATGAGGGCATACAGGCGATGGTACTTGCGGGCATGCGCTTTCAGCTGTTGGTCGAGGGTGACGTTGCTCACAGTGGGGTGACCCTCGATCCAGTCGAGCAACGTCTCGACCAGCCCCGGATCGACTTCGCGCAGGGCGGCGTAGTAGGCGAGGGCGGGGCTGAGGTACTTGTGATAGGTCTCGGCCTCGGGGTTGCGCAGCTCGTCGCTCAGCTCGGCGTTCTCGAGGATGCGGTCGAACAGTGGCGCCAGTCCGCCGTTCTCGTGGCCGTGCTGGTTGGGGTAGCGCAGCGATCGCACGATGGAGCGGTACACGCGCTTGGGCATCGAGGGGGGCACCTCGCGGGCGTCGAGGGTGATGCGGGCCGTGATGAAGTTGCGCGAGAGGGCCAGCTCTTCGACCCATTCGAGATGATGGGTCTTGCCCGTGCCGTAGTCGCCCATGATCACGCGAAAGGCGCCCCCATCGCGGGTGGCGTCGAGGTCTTCGGCCACCATGGCCATCTCGGCCGCGCGCCCCACGGTGTAGGTCTCGATGAGGTGGCGCGGCACCACGCCCAGGCGTAGCGCCTCGACCGCGTGCAGCGCCTGGGCCTCGGTGAGGTCGTGGGGCACGTGCACCGGCGTCTCGATATCGTCTGACAGCAGCGCGACCGTCTTCTTCTTCTTCGGACGCGGGGTCTTGTCGCCGCCGCCGGTCTGGGCCAGGGCGAGGGCCGAGATCACCGCCTGCATGCCGGCCGGCTCGGTGGCCGTCTCGAGCTCGGCGGCCACCACCAGCCACGCCACCGTGGGCTTGCTGTCGAAGCACACACGCACCACGCGCCCGCCCCGCTGAACCTCGAGCACCGAGCCCGGTCCCAGGAACGGGTGCTTGACGCGCGCACCGACCGTGAAGGTCGTGGAGACCTTTCTCATGCGTCGATGAAGGCGCTGTTCGCGCCGTCGAGGGCGGCCGCGCCATCGGCCAGCATGTGCTCGAACTCCTCGAGCAGCAGGGCGCGCTCCTCGCCGCGTCGCTGGCGGAAGAGCAGATCGATGAAGGTCTTCACGAACAGGCGGCGATGCCCGATCTCGAACGAGAAGTCGGCGCAGGTGCGGGCAAGCCCGGCGAGGTTCTTCTTCTGTACCTCACGATCGCTCTTCCACCCTTCGGCCACCTCGAACACGTCGAGCAGCTTCTCGCCGATGCGCACCAGCAGGGTGGTGAAGTCGAGATCGAGGTGCTCGAGATCGATGACGGGCGCCTGCGGGCTGCGCTCACCCATGGGAATGGGCGACTTCAGCCGCTGATCGAGGGCGGGGTAGTCGGGCACCACGTTGCGCAGGAACTCGGGCGGCACCGCGTACAGGAAGAGCACGCCCGGCAGCAGCGCCGAGCCGCACAGATCGACCACCTGCCGGAGGTTGTCGCCCAGGGCTTGAATCTTCGACCGGGTGAACGACATCTGCCGGTCGACCTCGTCGAAGAGCAGCACGCAGCCGGGGAACCCATACTCGGAGAGCAGCTGGCACATCGAGCGCAGCATGGTGAAGGCGTTGCCCTTCTCGATGGCTTCGAAGATGCCCAGCTCGCGCACCTCGCCCCGCTTGATGGGGTCGCCGCGCAGCCACGCCTCGAGCACGGCCTCGCGCTCGATCTCACCGAAGGCGTACGACCGCATGAACTCGGCCGCCGCGCGCCGGAACGAGTGGCTGTCGACCGCCACGCGCAGCGCGGTCTGCTGGATCCATTTCTTGAAGGCTTCGTCGCCCAGCGCCTCTCTGCGGTCATCGGCCACGTCGCGCAGGATGTCGGTGAGGCCGCGCGACGGGCGCGCGCCTTCGGCGCGGGGTGGCGTGGTGAGCGCCATGGCCACGGCGCGGTAGACCTTCACCGCGTCGTCGTACGGGCACTCTTGCGGGCTCAGTGACACGATGGCCGTAGGGAAGCCCTCGTCGAAGGCCAGGTCGCGCACGCAGTAGAGGAAGTGTGTCTTGCCGCCCCCGTAGTAGCCCTGCACGAGCTTGAAGCCGGAGCCGCCCGCGCCCTTGAGCAGACGGCGCAGGTACTCGTCGCGCAAGATGCGCAGGTACGTCTCGTTGCCCACGTTCACATACTGGATGCCGCGGTCGGGGGGCTGTCCGGCTTCCCCCATGCGGTGCACGATGTGCGAGGCGAGTGCGGGGCTGAGGTTCTGGGTGTCCAAAGTGGAGTCTCCTTGGGGGGCGATCATGATGGTTTCGACGTGACGCGGGTCTTGCCTCCCCCCGTGGCTGCGCGTACCGCGCGTGAGACGGCGGGAGGCGCGTGATTGTTGCACCCCTGCTTCGCGGAGGAGCAGCCGTGTGCGTGTGGAAGCCCGCATCTGCATGAGCGACGCGCGGTTCTCGGGAGGGGCCGAATCCCCCCCACCCACACGCAGCCTTCGGGTTCTGCTGGCGGAAGACGACCCTGCCAGTCAGGAGCTGGCCCTGTTCCTCCTGCGCTCGCGGGGGCACGAGGTGGTGATGTTCGACAATGGCCGCGATGCCCTCGATGCGTGGGTGCGGGGGGCCTTCGACGTGGTGCTGCTCGACGTGCACATGCCGGTGATGGATGGGGTCGAGACCGTGCGCGAGCTGCGCCGGCTCGAGCTGGGCAAAGGCAAGACCCGCGTGGTGGCGCTCACGGCGAGCAGCCACCCAGATGAGCTCGACCGCCTGCTCACCTACGGCTTCGATCGCGTTCTCACCAAGCCGCTTCGATTTCACGAGCTCTTCGGCGAGCTCGAGACCTTGGGAGAAGAAGTACAGCCATGAACTGGCGCACCTATCTCTGGCCGTTCACGGTTCCTCTGGTCTGCGCACTGCAGCTCGTGCTCGGCGAACGCTTCGCGTTTGCCACCACGGTGTTCGTGTTCGGCGTGATCCCCCTCATCGATGCGCTGCTGCCGGCTGATACCGTGAACATCGAGCCCCGCGATGAGGAGCGGGTCACGGCAAGCGCCGCGTTTCGCCGTCTGCTGTACGCGGCCATCCTCGCCGACACGGCTGTGCTCGCGCTTGGCCTGACGCAGGCGCATCGGTTCGGGGCTGTCGAGATGATTGGCGCGGCGCTGGGCGTCGGCCTCGTGACGGGTGGGGTGGGCATCACCGTGGCCCACGAGCTGCTGCACAAGACCCGCCGAACAGAGCGCTTCTTCGCGCATCTGGCCCTGGTCGAGGTCGGTTATCTGCACTTCGTCGTCGAGCACGTGTTCGGTCATCATGTGCGTGCCGCCACACCCGACGACCCGGCCACCGCGCGCAAAGGTGAGTCGGTCTATGCGTTTGTCGTGCGGTCGGTGCGCGACTCCTGGCGCAGCGCCTGGAACCTCGAGGGCCGTCGTCTTGCACGGGTCGGGGCGGTGCCCTTCAGCGTGCGCAACGTCATGTTCGTCTACACGGTTGCTCCGCTGCTGCTTGCCATCGGGGTGCTTCGGGTGCTGGGCCTGCCGGCGCTGGTGCTGTTCGTGGCGCAGGCCGTGGTGGCGGTGGTGCTGCTCGAGATCGTGAACTACGTCGAGCACTACGGCCTGGTGAGAGCCCGCCAGGGCGAGCGCTACGAGCCGTTCGGCGCCCGCCACGCCTGGGACAGCGACGCCTGGCTCTCGAATCGCATCTTGTTTCGTCTTTCGCGTCACGCCGATCACCACCGCAACGCGATGCGTCCGTATTCCATCTTGCGTCGCCTCGACGAGAGCCCGAAGATGCCCACGGGCTATCCCGGCATGATGCTGCTCTCCCTGGTTCCGCCGCTGTGGCGAGCGGTCATGCACCCCCGCCTGCGCGACTGACGATCGGGGCCTCTCCCATCAGGCGCCTCATGAGAGGCCGGGGAGAAGCTGTCCCGGCGTTTACATCACGTGTCTGGAAGGCAAGGCGGTTTCACGGTAATGTGATGGCGCGAAGCTTTGATCGCCAGGAGAGCCATGAACGTCCATCCCGCATCGACCCTGCGTTCCACGACGCCCCGCTCTGTGCGTTTCGAGGGAGAGCCCTCGCCCGATCCCGTCCTCCCGGAGGGATCTGAGCCACCCGCAGAGGGGGAGGCCATCGATTTCTCCACCATCGACACGCCCCAGAAGGCCGCACTGCTGCCGGCCCTGAACGGCGCGTCTCTGGCAGTGAACCTCGCGACCCTGCAGGCCGAGGCGAAGTGGGAGATTGTGGTCACCTCGCTTCAGCAGGCCACCCTCAACAACGCCATGGGCGAGAGCGTGCGCATGCAGGGGGCGAGCAGCAAGGATTCCGTGGTGTCGCTGAGCGGCTCCGGGCAGCTGGGCGAGGTGCCCATCGAAGAGACCTGGACGCTCAACAAGGACAATGGCGTGCTCACCATCGAGGGCACCATCGGCTACTCGCACGAGTCTCTCGAGCTGCACGGCGCAGACGACGGCACTCAGGTTCTCGAAGGCACCATCGGCGACGTGGCGGTGCGCGAGGTGTTTCGGCGCGACGACGGTCTGCTGGCTCTCGACGGCACGCTGGGTGGGGTCGAGCACCACCAGGCGGTCAAGATCGATGAAGATCGCATGCCCATGCAACCGCCCCTGGTCTTCAAGGACGCGCTTGTGGTCGACGGTATGCTGGGTGACGCGCCCATCACGCTGCACGTCGACGCCGTCTGCCCGCAGCACGTACCTGCGGTGACGTATGCGGGCACGGGCAGCATCGCGGGGGTTGCGGTAGAGTCGAACCAGACATTGCAGATCACGCCCATCCACGCGCACGCGTCCGAGGGGCTGCTCGCGCGCTGAGCGCCACGATCGCGCCCTCTGTTCAGCGCTGCCTCAGTCTTCGAAGGTGCCCTTCTTGACCACGATGCTGTCACGCATGCACATCACGCCGCCTGCGATCACGTGACGCGGGCGTAGATCGGCGTCGAGCACGAGTAGATCGGCGTCGTGCCCCACGGTGATGCGGCCCTTGCGGGGTAGCTTGAGCACGTCGGCCACGTTCGCGGTCACCGTGCGCAGCGCCTGATCGAGGGGGAGGCCCTCGAGGCGTACGAGGTCGCCCAGCTCTTGCAGCAGGGCCATCGGGCGGGCCGTGTCGATCTTGACGAGGCGCCCCTGGGCATCGAACTGGGGAAGCGAGCCGCACGCGTCAGAGGTCATGGTGATGTGGGCCAGGGGGACGCCGGCGTCGAGCAGCCCCTTCACCGCGGTCGAGGGCTTGATCTCCTCGTCTTGATAATACGCCCACGATGAGGCGGTGATGTCGACCGGCCCATCCTTGGCCCAGGTCTTGGTCTCTTCGAAGATGTGCGCGTTGCGGTTGCAGTGGGTGGGCCAGAGCTGTGTCGGCTTGAACATGGTGGTGGCCACCACCTCGCGCAGCAGGCGG
>RGZZ01000039.1 GCA_010028905.1 Pseudomonadota bacterium
CTGACCGTTCGAGGCCTGCACGGGACGAGCCGTGGCCGCCGCGGGCTTGTCGTTCTTGCGGTTGAGCGCGAAGGGCACGGTGTTGCGGCCGGGGCCCTGGGCGCCCTGACCCGCCATCGACTGGGCCTGCGAGGAGGGCATCGCGCTGGCGCCAGGCTTCTGCGCCTGACCTCCGCCGGCCTGGGCGCCCGCACCCTTGCCGCCACCCTTGCCGAGCTTCTCGAGCGCCTCGTGCAGCTTCTGGATGTTCTCGCTGGCCGCCTGCGCGTTGTTGAGGTTCTGCTGCTGGGTGCGGGAGAGCTGCGCCTGACGCGCCTGGTTGTCCTGGGCGCGGGCCGCGAGCTCGCGACCTTCGCGGTTGAGCTGGCCCGCGCGCTGCTGGGCCTCCTTCAGCGTCTCCTGGGCGCGCGACACGCGCATCTTCGCCTCGTTGAGCGCGCTCTCGGCCTTGCGGAGCTCCTGCTCGTTCTTCTGCTTCTTCTGCTCGGTCTTCTTGGCCATCGGGTTGTCGAACACGTTCTTGGCGTTGGCCGTCTTCTGCTCGTTCTGGGCGCCCTGGAGCGCCTGCTGCGCCATCTGGAGGGCCATCTGGGCGGCCTGCACAGCCGCGGTGCCCGAGGCGACGGCGGGGGGCTTGGCGGGGTTGGGGATCATGATGAGGCCCGCGGGAATCATGTCGGGCAGCGCCTGCGCGGCCTGGAGGATGCCCTGTGCGACCTGCAGGAGCATCTGGCCGGCCTGCACGCCCGCCTGCCCCTTCTGCACGTCCTGGGCGGCCTTCGCCAGGTTGTTCATGTCGAGGCCCAGGATCTTCTGGTCGCTGCTCTTGACGCCCTTCAGGCGCTGGTCTTCGGCCTTTGCGGCTTCGACCTGCCCCCCCGCCTGGTCGACACCGGAGAGCTGCTGGCCGAGGTTCTGCTGGCTGTTCGACACTGCCTCGGCGGCCTGGCTGCGGGCGTCGGCGTTGCGGCCGAGGTCGGTCTGGATCTGTGCGCCCTCGGCGTTCAGCGTGCCCAGCGACTGGCCCGCCTCGGCGGCCTTGCGCGTGGCTTCGTTCTTTGCCGACTCCTGGTTGTTGATCTCGTTCTGGATCTGCGTCTGGGCCTGGCCGTCGCTCTTCTTCACCGACAGCTCGGTCTGGGTGTTGCCGCGCACGGCGTGGAGGGCGTCGGCGTTGGCGCCGTTCGAGGCCATCGGCGCGCCGCCGCCGACCTGGGGCAGGTTGCCCGTGCTGCCCTCGCTGCGGTCGAGGGGATTCTTCTTGTCGTCGCGGCCGCGGCCGCGGAGCAGGTCTTGAAGGCTGGAGAGGCCCGCGCCCGGACGACCCGCGGCGTTCATCGGGTTGCCGTTGCCGAGGCCACCGGTCGCACCACCGAAGGGCTTGCCGCCGCCATCCTGGGGGTCACCCGCGGTCTTCTGGCTCTGGATCTGCTGGGTCTGCTTCTGGTAGGCGGCCAGATCGTTCTTGAACTGCTCGGTGGCGCCCTTGCTCTTCTCGGTGTGCGCGTTGCCACGGTCGCGGACGTCCCAGCCCACGCCGGTCTTCTCTTCGTCGCTCTCACCGCCGCCCGCGGGAGGCGCGGCGGGGGCCTGCTGGGGCTTGGGGGCCTCGGTCTTGGCTGCCTGGGCCTTCGGCGCGTCATCGCTCTGCGCCATCGAGAGGAACGAGCCGACGAGGGGGTGGCTGTCGCCATCTTCCTCTTCCTCGCCGCTGAGGCTCAGACCGCCTGTCATCGCGGGCGACCACAGCTTCTGTCCCTGCGACACAAGCGACGTGCGCTCGGTGCCGTGGACGCTGTTGTGGCTGTAACCGGTGCGGATGGCTTGCATTTTCCGTTCCCCCTGGTCTCTTGTCTGGGGGGTTTGAGCGGCGGTTGCACCCGGATTGCGTTTTGAGATGTAAACGTTTTGCGCGATTATTGTTAAAAATTTGGTTCAGTGCACGGGTACGTCGACGCGACTCGGCGCCGGCCGCAGGACTTCTCCCCCCTGTCTGTGTACCTTTCGCCCTGACAAGAGGTAAGGGAGGGCGCCGTGAAGAGGTTGTTGCTTGCCGGGGCTGTCTGGTTCGGCCTCTCCGTGGCCGCGTCGGGCCAGGTGCCCACGGGCGCTTCGACCACGCCGTCGTCGCCTGTCGCGCCTGCGTCTTCCCCTTCCCCTGCTCCCACAGGTCGCGTGCGCACCGCGAGAGCCGCCCGGGAAGCGCAGGCGCTTCCGCGGAGGGGGGGGCTCTCTCCCGGCACCCCGTCGCCCTGGGGAATTCCCCCTGAGATACTGGGGCGCGCCTCGCACGGGGCGTTCTGGTATGTCCAGCAGGTGGTCACTGCGGCGTCGATGTCGTTCTCGCCCGTCGCTGAAGCGCGCAAGGTCGCGTTCGCGTCAACCATTCCGCTGCGCTCAGATCGCCTGGCCCTGGGAACGCGGGTGTCCATCCCGGTGGGCGGGAGCCCGAGCAACGGCGTCACGGGCAGCAGCTTCCAGCTGGCCCGAGGGGGATCGGCCACCACGAGCCTGGTGTACGGGCTGGCCTTCCCGCTGGGCGAGGGGAAGGTCGTGTCGGTGGACGCGATCACCTACGCCCGGGGGGGCAACGATCTGCTCGCGCGCAGCTGGGGCGCGACCCTGCCGTACGGCGCCTTCGTCGATCACAGCCGCGTGACCGCGTACTCGATTCCCGGCTTCTCGACCCAGCTCGGACGGGTGACCTATCTCGGCGAGGGGCTGAGGCATCGGCTGCGCGCGGTGGTGGGAGACTACGTGCCGGTGATCTATTCCCCCGTCGAGGGGGCACGCGAGCGCAACTTCATCGACCTCGGCAACCTCACGTTCCGCCCCTTCCAGGCCAATCTCTCCATCCTGGGGTTTGGCACGACCTACCCCTTCGATGTCCAGTTCGGACCGTCGAGACCGGCGGTGCGAGGCGCCGATGTCTACCTGCTGAGCGGCGACATCGAGCTCGAGCTGCTCTCTGCCCACCAGGAGACCCATCCCAGCGAGCCCAGCGACAGGTACCAGTACCGCGCCTCTGTCGGTGGACGTGCGGCGATTCAGAAGCCCGATTGGGGAATCGGGGTGTCGGCGTTCAACATGTACGGTGACAACCTCAGGGTGCCGACAGACCCCACCCGCGGAATCGTGGCGGGCGGGCACGAGTTCCTCTGGGCCCTCGATGGGTCGTCGAAGCTGGTGGGTGACCTGAGCGTGTTCGGCGCGTTTGCCTCGAGTCGCTTCGACCGCAATGGCGTTGCGTTCAGCAAGGAAAGCGACGCGGTTGTGGCCGGCCTCGTGCAGCGCGGCTGGCCGGGCAGGCAGGGCGAGGTGCGCCTGCAGTACCAGTCCATCGGACCGAACTACGAAGACCTCAACGTGCGCAACCAGGTCTACATGCCGGCCAACTACGCTGTCTGGAACCTCAGCGCGCGCTACCCGTTCCGAGGGGGGGGCCTGACAGGCAGCGTGCGCCAGCTCGGCCAGCGCAACCCTGGGCTCGTGGCACGTGACGCGTATGCCAATGCCGACGTCTTCTTCCCCTCGAATGCCGCGAACCAGGTCCGGGGCCAGATTCTCGACTGGCTCGTCACGGCGGACGTGGCCATTCCCAAGACCCCATGTCGTCTCTATGCCTCGTGGGAGGAGGTGTCATTCGACCGCGGAGCAACCCCTGGCCTCGCGAATTCGGCGACCCGGCGCTCGGTGGGTCAGCAGACGGCCATGCTGCGCATCGAGGCGAGTCCGCAGGTGATGGTCGACGTGGGCGTGGTCCACTTCCAGAGCGGGGGAACCCTGGGGACGTTCAATCGTGACGTGCTCCTCAACGAGAAGCAGACCGTGCCGCGCGTTTCGGTGACCTGGTCTGCGGGGCGCGATCTGAGTGCGTACCTCGCTGTGCAGCGGTTCACGCACGTCGACGGCCTGTCGATCTCGAGAGGTCTCAACAACTACAATGCCGACACGGTGCTGCTCGAGGTTCAGTCGCGCTGGGGGGGGCGGCTGTAGCGCTTGCGTGGCCCGCGCGACCCGGCGCACCGCTTGATGCGCTCCAGCGAGTGGTGGTCGGGTTCCGCTCTCAGGCGCTGAGCGACATCTCGACGTGGGGGGTCAATGGTTCGTCGACCACGTTCGAGTCGACCGAGCTCTGGGCCAGGGCGAAGCGCAGCCAGCCATCGACCGTGGGCTCGTAGCCGTCTGCGACCCAGTCGAGATGCGCGTCGAAGGTCACGGTGATCGGTCCGGTGATGTGCTCTCCGCTGCGGATCCAGGTCGGCCAGTCGCGGTTGTAGGTGTGCGTGCGGGCCTGCGTCGCATCGTGGCCGGGCAGCACCCAGGTGTCGGCCTGGAAGGCCAGCAGCTCTTCGAGATCAGCGTCAGCGGGAAGGTCGAACTGCTCCCTCACGAAGGCGTGCAGCTCTTCGACGAAGCGGTGTGCGCGGGTGAGCACGTCGTAGGCCACCGTCTTGTGGAGCTGCATGTCGAGCCCGTCCCACGTCGTGCTGGCGCCTGACCATGCGATCTGGTCTGCGTATGAGGGCCCGGCCATCATGCGCTCCCACACGCTGGCGATGACGTTCGCCATGACCCCTTCGTTGGCGAGCTGCCAGCGCATGAGGGCATCGTAGAACACGCCGCCGCCGTATCCCGTGAGGCGCTGCACGTGCGCGCGCAGCGGGCGGGTGATGCCGTACACCTCGAGGGCGTTCACCACGGCGACGAACAGCTTGGCTTCCGCCACGTCGAGCTCGCTCATGGTGTTGGTGGCCAGCACGGTCTCGATCTTCTCGTCGAGGAGCTCCGGGTCGTCAGCGCGCAGGCCGCGCTGCGGATCGAGAGACGAGATCACGGTCTTGAGCCCCCATCGCTCGCGATACTCCGGCTTCGCCATGGGGGCGTTGGGGAGGATGGTGCACGGGTAGATGCGGATTCGCTTCACGTGCGGCCACGACGCAAGATCGGCGTACCCTTCCTTGAATGAGTCGGTGGTCTCGCCGGGGAGCGGGATGATGAGATCGGGGCTCAGGGAGTAGCCGCTCTTGAAGTAGGTGTCGGAGAGGCTTCGGTAGCCCTCGAGCGGGATGTTCTTTCGCCCGATGGCCTCGAGCGATTCGTTGCTGAGGGTCTGCAGCGAGAAGTTGACGTTGAAGCCTTCGGTGTCGAACCCCTCATCGTGGATGATCTGGTTGATGCGGAAGGCGCGGTCCTTGTTGTTCTTGGCGAACCCCAGGGGGTAGAAGGCCTGGGGGAAGCCGGTGCGGCGCTTGAGGTCGGCTACGTACTCCATGATCTTGATATCGCGCTCGAAGACCCCGAAGTTCGAGTCGTTGAGGATGACGGTCGTGATGCCGTTGGCCGAGATCCAGTCGAGCTCGCCGCGCACCCAGTCCTCGGAGTGCTGACGGATCTTGCTCATGGTGCTCATGCCCCAGTCGCAGAAGGTGCACGAGTAGGGGCATCCTCGCGAGGTCTCGAGCGATGCGAGCACATGCACCGGCATCTCGTCGCGCAAGGCCTCTATCTCTTCCATGAACGCATTGAAGTAGCCGCTCTGATAGGGGCCAGGCACGTCGAGCACCTTCATGCGCTCGGCGGGCGCGGTGAACACCTGTCGACCGTCGCGCACATAGCTCACGCCGCGCACGCTGGCCAGGTCGGGCTCGGGCTCGTTCAGCGCCCGCAGGAGATCCCGGAAGGTCTGCTCACCCTCACCGTGCACGCATACATCGACAAAGGGGTGGCGCTCGAAGAAATCGCTGGGCTCGTTGGGGACGTGCGGACCACCGAACACGACCCGGCAGGCCGGCCACTGCGTCTTGATGGCCTCGGCGAGACGAATCGAGTTCTGGAAGTTCCAGACGTAGACGCTGAAGCCCACGAGGTCTGGCGGGTCGAAGCGCGCCATCATCTTCTCGACGCCCTGCATGCGCCACACCGCGGGACCGAAGCGCCACGTCGTGCGGAGGTCTTCGTGCTGATCGATGTAGGCGCGCAGCATGCCGTCGATGTAGGGGACGTAGACGGTGGGAGCGGGCATCTCGAGGCGCTGCAGGTTTACGATGTAGGCGCGCTTCATTCGTCCGGCCCTCCTTGGTTCTCGTGATGGGTCTGAGTCGGGGCGAAGGCTGATTTGCACGCCCCATCGTGGCGTGCTCGGTGAAGATTCGACGCAGACCCAGGGGCATGTCCTGTTCGGGGCCCGTGCGAACGGGTATCACGAGAGAGGGTGCCCGTCCGGATGTGTCGACCGCCGGTGCTCGTGGCGACGCGGATGTGGACCTGGCACAGAGCCATCGCGGTTCGAGGGAGACGGGAATGGAACGCACCAGCAAGAGCAACGGAGATGGGCTTGCCTCGCCGGGCGATCGCCTGAGGGTGGCGCTGCGCGATGTGGGCGATGTGATGCGCGGCGCGGCAGCCGATGCGAGAGCGGGTGCGTGTGCCCGCCTCGATCACGACCGCCGCCAGGTTGCGCGTGGCCTCGAAGAGGTGGGACGCGTGCTCGATCAGGCCACAGACCTCCTTCGTGAGGATGGGCATGTCGGGGTGGCGCTCGGGACGCGACGCCTCGCCGCCGGACTTGATCGGGCGGCGGCCTGGACGGCATCACGGTCGCTCGAAGACATCGGTTCTGCCATCGGAGCACTTGCTCGTCGCAGGCCGTGGCTGATGGCCGGCGCATGCATTGCCGTGGGCTTTGCCACCGGAAGGATGCTGCTGTCTGGCGAGGGCGTGAAACCCCATTAGGGCTGGTATTCTTGGCACGGACGGCAACGAACGCATTCGCTCGAGGAGGTCCATCTCATGACGGCAGCCCAGACGACACCACTTGCCCCACTCTCCATGCCGGAAGCGCTTCGTTTCCTCTCGCACCCCCTTGGAATCGCCCTGGCGGGGTTCGGAGCCGGTTTCTCGATGGCGATGCTGCTGCCCGTGGGGCGTCTCGATGCCAGCGCCACGTTGCGCCAGCTGGCCAGCGAGGCGGCGGAGGTGGCGCGGCAGACCCTTGCCCCGCCTCCGCAGGATGAGGTTCAGGGCGACCGTGTGGCTTCGGTCGCCGCAGAGCAGCCCGAGCACCCCTACGACGCCCTCCCTCGAGAGTTCCCCTACGAAGAACCCGTGGCCCTGCTGCGTCGCTTGAGCTTGCACGACCGGGACGAAGAGGAGCCCATCGTCGACCTGCGCAACGACGTGGTGGGCGACGAGCACCCGTTCTGATCAGAGACGGGCGGAGGAGGAGAGGCATGGTCTTCTTGAATCGCCCCTGAGTGACGCATCTCGACGATCGCAACGACCTCCCCCGCAGCCTGGGGTTCTTCGACACCACCACCACGGTGGTGGGCGCCATCATCGGAACGGGCATCTTCCTGAAGGCTTCCGCCATCAGCCAGCTGCTCCCCAATCCCTGGCACGTGGCGCTGCTCTGGGCGGTGGCGGGGGCGTTGTCACTGTTCGGCGCGCTGGTGATCACCGAGCTTGGGGGGATGTACCCCCATTCGGGCGGCCTCTACCTCTACCTCACCGAGGCCTTCGGACCATTCGTCGGATTTCTCTTCGGGTGGGCGATGCTCGCCCTGATACAGACCGGGTCGCTGTCGGGCATTGCCGCGGGCGTGATGCAGGCCACCAGCACCCTTCTCGAGCGCTTCGGTCACGCGCCGCTCGCCGCCGACGAGCAGATGATCGGCGCCATGGACATCGTCATGCTGCTCACCCTCATCAACTGCGTGAGCGTGCGTGCAGGCGCCAGCGTGCAGAACTTCCTGACCGTCTTGAAGAGCCTCGGACTCGTGGTGCTCCTCGCGGGCATCGCCCTGGGGGGGAAGGCCAGCACCGCCAACTGGGCGGCCGGACCGCCCAACACGCATCTGGCGCTGGGGGCGGCCTTCGGACTGGCCATGATCAAGGCGCTGTGGGTGTACGACGGCTGGATCGACGTCAGCTTCATCGCGGGCGAGGTCGAGAACCCGCAGCGCAACCTGCCTCGCGCCATGCTGTTTGGCATGGGGTTCATCATCGCCATCTACGTCGCCATCAACGCGGGTTTCCACCTGCTGATGCCGGTGGCCGACGTGCAGACCTCGAAGACCGTTGCAGCTTCGGCGGCGGGTGTTCTGGCGGGCGGCGGCGCGGTGCTCGCCATGTCGGTGGTCATCGTGCTCTCGTCGCTCGGCGGCCTGAATACCTCGCTCCTGACGGGGGGGCGCGTCTACTTCGCCATGGCGCGGGAGGGCATGTTCTTCTCTTCGGTGGGGGCCATCCATCCGCGGTTCCTCACGCCCCACGTCTCCCTCATCCTGCAGGGGATCTGGTCGTGCGGGCTGCTGCTCGCGTGGTCGCAGTTCGAGCGCATCACCGACAACGTCATCTTCTGCTACTGGATCTTCTACGCCCTGGGCGGAGTCGCCATGATGGTGCTTCGGGTCCGGCGTCCCCATGCCGAGCGCCCGTACGTCTGTCCCGGCTATCCCCTGGTGCCCATCGCGTTCGTTCTGCTGTCTGCGGCGCTCATCGTGAACACCATCATCGAGCAGCCCGTCGACTCGGCCCAGGGGCTCGCGCTGCTGGCCAGCGGCGCGCTGCTGTACCCCTTGTTCCGGCGGGGCCCTGACGATGCGGGCGACGCCCCTTCCGAGGGTCAGTCTCCCGTGTAGTGCCAGAGGGCCAGACCGGCGGCGACGGCGACGTTGAGGCTGCTCTTGACGCCCCGCATGGGGATGTGGACGTGGTCGTCACAGGCGTCGAGCACCTCGGGGGAGACGCCCTCCACCTCGTTGCCCATCACGAGCAGCGCTCTGGGGGGGCGGCAGGCCTGACGCAGGGGAACGGCGCGCGTGGTCGACTCGAGGGCCACCACCCGACACCCGTGCGCCCTTGCCGCGGTGATGACGGGCAGGGCGCTCACCGCGTATGACCATGGCACGGACGCATGCGCCCCCAGGGCCGTGCGCACGATCTGCCCCTGGGGAGGCGTGCCGCTGATTCCCGTGAGGAACAGGTGCGCGCCTCCCAGGCCATCGAGGGTGCGGAAAAAGCTGCCGATGTTGAAGAGCGAGCGCACGTCTTCAGCCAGGAGGTACACGCCGTCTCTCCAGGCCACAGAACGGTCTCCTGCCTCGGCGGCCCGGCGGCGCATGGCCTCCTCGTGCTGACGCCGTCGCGGGCGAACCGTCGCCCCACAGGTGGGACAGCGGGTGGCTCGGGCGTCGGGGGCGGCTTCGAAGGGGGTCGAGCAGCAGGGGCACAGACAATCTTCAATCCGGAACGTCAAATTTACATCCTCGCAACAACTTCCCTCCGTGGGTGTGCTATCATTACGTCAACAAGGAATGGGCTGCCTGTCCGGCGTCCCCCCCGCATCTCTGTGGGAGCGACCGGCAGGGGAGCGGCGCGTGCGCCGTGAGGACGTATCCAGGCGGCGCGTGATGCGCTCACTGCCGTCGACCACCCCTTGAGCGAGAGAGAGTTCTTGATGCAGGTCTCGATCAACCAGACGCTTTCGTCATCGGGCAATCGGGTCTTTCCAGGGTCGGAGCCACCTTCCACGCCGTCGGCTCCCGTTGTGGGCGACGCCGTCGAGCTCTCCCGTGCCGCGGGCGCATCGCCCAGCGCGGCAGACGCCAAAGCCACCCCCTACATCATCACGCCGCCCGAGGGAGGCAAGCCGCTCTCGCGCGAGGGCCTGCAGCGCCTTCTCAGCCAGAACGGCCTGCGCGGCAGCGTGCTCACCGACGAGATCCCGCTCACCGGAAGCATCACCGGTCGCCTCGACCGCGCCACCGTCGCCTTTCTCGAGAAGCAGGGCTACGTTCTCATCTCTGACGAGACCCAGAAGTTCATCCTTCCGCACCCGAACGATCAGAAGCGTCAGGGCACCCACTTCGACGACGGCAAGGTGGCGACGCCCCCCTCGCCCGAGCCTCGCCCCGCGCAGACCGAGTCTCGCTTTGACGCCGAGATGCTGCAGCGCTTCACCGGCAAGGGCGTGAACATCGCCTTCCTCGACACGGGTGTCTACCCGCACCCTGATTTCACCCGCCCCAACGACCGCATCGTCGCCTTCGTCGACTTCGTCAACGGGCGCTCGGTCCCGTACGACGACAACGGCCACGGCACCCACGTGGCGGGTGACGCGGCGGGCAACGGCGCCATGTCCGAAGGCCTGTTCCGCGGCCCGGCGCCCGGCGCCGGCATCATCGGGGTGAAGGTTCTCAACAGCAAGGGGGGCGGGCGCACCTCCGACATCCTCAAGGGCATCAACTGGGTCATCGAGAACCGCGAGAAGTACAACATCCGCGTTCTCAACATGTCGCTGGGCAACCGCGCGTCGGTGAACGCCCAGAGCGACCCCATCTACCAGGCCGTCGACCGCGCCGTGGAAGCGGGCATCGTGGTGGTGGCGGCAGCGGGCAATGAAGGGCCCGAGCCGCACAGCATCAACACCCCCGGAGACAACCCCAACGTCATCACGGTGGGGGCCTACGACGACAACAACACGGCCGAGCCGAGCGACGACCGCATCCCGGACTTCTCTTCTCGCGGGCCCACGTACGCCAACATCGCCAAGCCCGACATCCTTGCCCCTGGCGAGGCCATCATCGGCCCCAACGCGCCCGTGTCTCCCACCGAGGAGCAGGCCCGCAAGTACGAGCAGATCAACCAGACGCTGCAGTGGCTGCGCGGCCTCGACGACGCCTCTCTCCTGCGCGTGCCTGAAGACATGCTTCGCCTCATCGGGCTCACCGACGAGACCCTGCAGAAGATCAAGGACTCTCCCGCCCAGGCGCGCACGGAGATCGAGCGTCTCATCGCGGCCACCGATCGCACGCCCCTGGTCGACACCAGCTACGTCGGCACCCCGGGCACCTCGGTGGCGGCCCCCATCGTCTCGGGCGTGGTGGCCGAGATGCTCGAGGCCAACCCTGAGCTGACACCCGCAGAGGTCAAGAGCATCCTTCGTGACACTGCGCGACCGCTGCCTCGGTATGGTGCTTTCTCGCAGGGTGCGGGTGCCATCAACCCGGAGGACGCCGTGGCGGCCGCCTACGCGAAGAGCCCGGCGGGCAGCCAGATGACCCTCGACGAGGCCACCGCAAGCTGAATGTCAGCCCCTGTTTCGAGGTGAGCCGATCGTGAGCATGCGCTGCCCGGCCTGCAAGACCAAGACGTTGCAGCCCTATCGCGACAGTGCCATCGGTCTCGAGATCGACGCCTGCACCGAGTGCAACGGCCTGTGGTTCGATCCGAAGGAGCTCACGACGTTTCTGCAGAGCGACGCAATGAAGCGGCGCTTTCTCTGGGCAGACGCGGTTCCCGCGGAGAGCGTGGGATATGTGATCAACACCACCCGTCGTCGCTGTCCACGCGACGAGTCGGGCATGAACGAGAAGATCTATGCGGGCATCACCCTCGATTTCTGCCCGCAGTGCAAGGGCCTCTGGTTCGACGACGGTGAGGTGCGCCAGGTCATGGAGCGCTACAAGCGCGGCATGGCGAGTGGTGACGCCGATGTCGCCAAGGAGATGCGCGCGGGCATGAGCGGTCGCAAGGCGTCGTCTGAGGGTGGGGGCCTGGGTGGTTTCGTGGAGTTCCTTCGCGGGCTTGTGAGCGCCAGCTGATCGCGTGGCGCTGACGCCGCCTCGCGATGCCTGCCTCAGGGGCGGCGCTAGGCCCGCGTGGGTCGAATGATCCGGATGGCGCCCGCCAGCATCTCGATGGTCGCGGGCATGCGGCAGAAGAACTCGCCGTCGGCGTGCAGCAGCACCTTCGAGTGCCCGGTCACCAGCACCTTGCTCGCCGTGCGCGTGCTGTCGCGCTCGAGCTCGCAATGACGTCCGGACAAGATGCGTGGCAGCTCGGCGAGCATGTGGAGGCGACCGCGCCAGGTCCGAGAGATCACGTGGAACAGCTTGTCGTCGAGAAGGGCTTCCGGAGCGACCGGGAACGCGGCGCAGAAGGCAGGCGTGTTCGCCACCAGAAGCTGCGTGCACCGCTCCCAACGGTCAGTGGTCGAGAACCGGAACTTCACGGGGTGGAGCCGAAATTTCAGCAGCGCGCTGACGGCGGCCATGGCGCCGAGGGGAATCTTCTGCGGCCCGGCGACATCGACGCTGTCGGCAAACGCCAAGGCGTCGATGCCCACCCCCACCACCTCTTTGAAGACAAAGCTGGTGGCGGGGCTGCGACTGATCACCCTCCCCAGATCGACAGGGGCCGGCGTTCCGCTCTCGATGACGCTGCAGGCTTCTGCCACGTCGGTGGGGATGCCGAGCGATCGGGCGAAGTTGTTGAACGTGCCGATGGGAATGATGCCCAGTGCGGGCCCCTGCGCGGAGGAGCCGGTGTCGACCAGGGCGCGGATCACGACGCCAACGGTGCCGTCTCCTCCGGCCACGACGATTCTCTCGAAGCCTTCATCGGCGGCGGCGCGCGCGCGCGTGCTCATGGCTGCCGGCCCTTCGACTGTCTCGAGGGTTGCTCCGGCGAGGTGCGTCTTTATCGCGTCGTTGAGCCCCGGATGCTTGCGCGAGACACGGGGGTTGGAGAGGACGAGGATGCGGCTCGGCTCGCGCTCTGCGCTCACGGCTACTTCCCGCTCGGCATTCTGACCTCGATGCCGAAGACCTGTTCTCCCAGGCAGAGAAAGCGGATGCCTTCTTTCGGATAGTTGACGTCAGGGCCGTACTTGCCCTCTTTCACCACGCCCGTTCCGTAGGCGGTCTGGACCTCTGAGATCTTCGAGTCGACGCTCAGGCCGTTGGGGGTGCGATAGGTCGAGCTCAAGACCATGATGCTGCTGACCTTGCCCGAGCGCACGAGAATCGTGAGCTTCTGCTTGAAGTACTGCAGCACGGTGAGGCTTGTCTTTCCTTCTTGAACGGGCACAGATGGGTCGCCGCTCTCGGCGGCCGGGCCGCGCAGCTGTGGCTTGCCGAGAATGCCGGCGACCTGCTCCTCGGTCATGCCGAGATGCAACGGCCCCACGGATACGCCCGGCACGATGGTGCTGGCGTCATCGGCCAGGGCCGCGCGCACGGGGAGCAGCGCGACGATCAGGACGAGCGCGAGAAGGGAGAGGCGGAGGCGGGACATGGATGCATCACTCCAGTAGGTGTGGATACGACGTGTCGCTTGGGTTGCGCAGTTGTTGGCCAGCAGGCGGGCTCAGACCTTCCTGGCGGTCGCCCGATCACGCTTCGCGTGCCGAAGGGCTACAGTGACTTCACGGTGATGGTGCTCGTTCCTTGCACGCTGCGCACCTCGCTTGTCACCGAATCGTTGGAGATGGTCATCGTCAGGTCTGCACCGGCTCCCCCAGAGCTGTCGAACACCTGGATGACCTTGCCCGCCACGCCCTTGTCGTAGAGCCTCACGTACCATGGGTTCGTATTGATGTTCGACGCGACCCATGAATCGAGATCGGCGGTGAGCTGGACCTGCCCCTTCATCGGGTCGAGCGAGATGTTCCCCTTCTTTGTGTTGCCCTGGAAGAGCTGGGCCTCATCGAAATTGACGCTCGCGCTCGTCGCGGCCGCGTTGGTCAGGGTGGTCTGCGTCCCCGTCGGGGCAAAGGCGCGCGCCTGGCTGGAGGCGTCGCTGAGGATGGACTTGACGCGGTTTGCGTCGGCGCCCACCGAGGTGTTGCTGTTGGCACGTCGCATGTACGTCACGCCGATTGCCATGATCACGGCGGCGATGGCAATGACCGAGATGAGCTCGATGAGGGTGAATCCTCTGCGCACACGCATGCGGGCTTCTGTCGACTCCTGTCTGTCAGTGGGTCTTCTGTGTGTGGTTCCACGCGCGCAGGTCTCGCGCCTGCCGATGCCGAGCGGCCGGGGCTTGAAGGGGCCGCGCCGTGCCGGAGGACTCCGACGGTGCTTCGAGTATATAGGCGAATGAAGCATCGAGTCGAGATCGGCGGCAAGACCCACGAAGTAGAGACGCTGACCTCACGCCACGTCCGCGTAGACGGAGAAGACCTCTTCCTCGAGATCGCCGAGGGTCACGTGCTGCACGAGGGGCGCTCCTTTCGGGCGCACGTGCGCCGTGATCCGAAGGGAGCCCCCATCGCGGTGGTGGTCGAGGGGGTCGAGGTACGCGTCGCTCTCGAAGATCCGATGGCCGGCAGACCGGGCAGGCGCGGACGCTCCGAGGCCTCGAGAGGCGCCTCCAGCGGGCGCGTGACGGCCCCCATGAACGGTCAGGTCGTCAACGTGCTGAAGCGCGCGGGGGAGCAGGTTGCTCAGGGGGAGGTCGTGCTCGTTCTCGAGGCCATGAAGATGGAGAACGAGGTTTCCGCCCCCGTGGGTGGTCGCCTTTCCTCGATTCAGGTAGAGAAGGGCGCCACGGTGCGCTCTGGTGATCCACTGTTCATCATCGACCCCGATGAGGCGCCCGCTGATCCGTCGCAAGCGCCTGCAAACGACTGATAGGAGCATTCCCGCAATGAGTATGACCGCAGAGAAGACCTCCGCCTATGGCGAACCAGCCCTCGATCCTGCTGTGAAGCCCCGCCGGCGTCGCCCAGAACGCCCCGATCCCGTGATCGTGAGCGCGGTGAGAACCCCCATCGGAAGGTTCATGGGCGCTTTCGCTTCGGTCCCGGCACCTGTGCTCGGATCACATGCGATTCGCGAAGCGGTGAAGCGCGCGGGCATCGAGCCGGGCGAGGTCGACGAGGTGATCATGGGCAATGTGGTCTCGGCTGGGCTGGGCCAGAATCCCGCGCGGCAGGCCCTGCTCAAGGCCGGTCTGCCGGACACGGTGTCCGCGCTCACCATCAACAAGGTCTGCGCCAGTGGTCTGAAGGCCCTGGTTCTGGCCTGCCAGGCCATCCTCGCGGGCGACATCGATTGCGCCGTGGTCGGGGGCATGGAGAACATGAGCCGCGTTCCCTATCTTCTCACCGAGGCGCGCAGCGGTTATCGCCTCGGGAACGGCAAGCTGGTCGACGCCATGATCAACGACGGTCTGTGGTGCGCCACCCACGACTTCCACATGGGCGAGACGGGTGAGCTCGTGGCGGAGCGGTACAGCTTCGGGCGTGAGGCGCAAGATCAGTACGCCCTCGATTCGCATCGCAAGGCGGTGGCGGCCATCGAAGGCGGGCGCTTCAAGGCCGAGATCGTGCCGGTTCCCGTGCCCGGTCGCAAGGGCGAGGTGACGTATGTCGACACCGACGAGAGCCCTCGCGCCGATTCCAGTCTCGAGTCGCTGGGACGCCTCCAGCCCGCCTTCAAGAAGGGCGGCACGGTCACGGCGGGCAACGCGCCCGGCGTGAACGATGGCGCGGCGGCGCTGGTGGTCATGGCGGCCGAGCGCGCTGAAGAGCTGGGTCTCAAGCCGCTTGCTCGCGTGCGCGACTGGTTCACGGCCGGTCTCGATCCGGCCTGGGTCATGCTCACGCCGGTGCCCGCGGTGCGCGGCCTTCTCAAGCGCAACCCCGAGCTCAGCCTCGACAGGTTCGACGCCTTCGAGGTGAACGAGGCGTTCTCGGTGCAGAGCATGGCCGTGGCGCACGAGCTCGGTCTCGATTCCGCGAAGGTCAATGTCAACGGCGGTGCGGTGGCGCTCGGTCATCCCATCGGGGCCAGCGGAGCGCGCATCATGGTGACCCTTCTCCACGCGCTGCAGCAGCGCGGAGGCAAGCAGGGGCTCGCGACGCTCTGCCTGGGGGGCGGCAATGGCGTCGCGGTGGCCGTGGAGATGCTCGGTTGAACTTCTTCAAGCGGCTGCTGGGCAAGCCGGGGAAAGACGATGCGTCAGGTGAGCGGCCCGCGGCACAAGACACGGGGGGCGCGGTCTTCAACATCGAGCCGTTCGACTACGAGGTTCGCATGGTTCACCTGCCAGAGCGCGGATCTCCTCAGGTCTGGAAGAGCCGCTCGATGTACGCCGACCCCAAGTACGTGTACATCACGCCGCCTCCGGAGTGGAATGGTGAGATCCCCACGTCGCAGCCCGTGACCCTCTACTTCATGACCGAGGCCCGTGCCACCGAGTTCGATGCCGTGCTGCTCGCCCATCGTGAGCACGGTGAGCTGCTGGTTCGGGTCGAGCGGCCGGAGAAGATGGCGTGGAAGACCAAGGACGGGGCGCCCGTGAACCAGAAGCGCAAGTTCGTGCGCATCGAGGTGTCTCTTCCCACCCACCTCGCGCTCATCGTTCCCACGCTCGGGGGGAGCACCCTGAAGGTCGACGAGCCGCACGATGCGCGCATGATCGATCTCAGCCTCGAGGGGTGCCTGCTGCTGAGCAACTTCGAGCCGGCGCTGCAACGTCTGGTCGAGGTGCGCGTGCTGGGCCCGGTCTTCCCGCTCTCGGTGCAGGGCAAGGTGGTGCGGGTCCAGCTCGGCATGACACAGGGCTATCAGTACACGATTGCCATTGTCTTCCAGAGCATGACCCAGGTCACAAAAGACATGATCGGGCGCTACATCGTCGATCGGCAGCGTGAGCATCGATGACCGACAAGACACCTCCGAGCGAATCAGACGCTTCCGGAGAGGTCGAGGCACCCAAGGATCCACCGCTGCGCCGTGCGCCCAAGACGAATCTCATGGCCCAGGCGCAGCGCGATCTCGAGGCTGCCACCCAGCTGCAGACCATCAAGGCGCAGACCCTCGGGCAGCGAACGTTCCGCGCGCGCAACCTCGATCCCGGCATGGCTCCGCTTCTCCTTCCGGGTGACATCCTCGAGATCGGGGGGGCCAACCCGATGAAGATAAAGGCCAACGATTTCATCTACTATCGCCTGGTCGGTGATGACCACCGCCTGCGCAAGGTGGTTCGCCGTCGCAATGATCTCGAGGACGTTGCCTTCGTCGTCTGCGACGGCAGCGGCAAAGAGGACACGGTGCTCTACACCAGCATCCTCGGCGTTCTGATCTCATACGAGCGTGACGGCCGGATCGTTCGCCTCCAGAAGGAGGCCGTGTCGGTCGATGTCTCCGATCTCGGCTACCAGGTGAAGTGGTTCTTCTACGACGCCTGGAACAGGATCCGCAGCCTGTTCGACCGAAACCCGCGCCGCTGAAGACGAGCGTGACGGCCGCCAAGGGCGCGCCGCTCCCGACTCGAGACAAGAGGTTGCGAACATGCAGATCGAACGCGTTGCGGTCATCGGGGCCGGCACCATGGGCAACGGCATCGCCCAGACCTTTGCCCATCACGGGTTTTCGGTGGTTCTCGTCGATCAGTCTTCCCCGGCCCTCGACCGCGGAATGGCCAACATCGAGAAGAACCTCGACTTTCTCGAGAAGAAGGGCCTGCTGAGCGCTGAAGACCGCGCCGCGGTGCGTGGACGCATCGAGCGCTGCACCGACGTCACGTCGCTGCGCGATCTCGATCTCATCGTTGAAGCCGTCTTTGAGGACGAAGGCGTCAAGAAGCAGGTGCTCAAGCAGGCGGAGGGTGCGCTTCGCCCCGATGGCATTTTGGCTTCGAACACCTCATCCATCTCCATCACAAAGCTGGCCGCCTCCACCGCGAATCCATCGCGCTTCATCGGCATGCACTTCATGAACCCCGTGCCGCGCATGGAGCTCGTCGAGATCATTCGCGGCGCGCAGACCGATCCCGAGGTCGTGAAGACCATCGTCGCGCTGAGCCGCCGTCTCGGGAAGACGCCGGCCGAGTCGGAAGACTTTCCCGGCTTCATCGCCAACCGCATCTTGATGCCGATGATCAACGAGGCCATCTATGCTCTCATGGAGGGCGTGGGCACGCGCGAGGCCATCGACACCGTGATGAAGCTCGGGATGAACCACCCCATGGGGCCGCTCACCCTGGCAGACTTCATCGGTCTCGACGTGTGTCTCGCCATCATGAACGTGCTGCACGATGGCCTGGGCGATCCGAAGTACCGACCTTGCCCGTTGCTGCGCAAGATGGTCGACGCCGGGTACCTGGGGCGCAAGAGCGGCCGCGGCTTCTATGAATACGCTCCCGCCCCCGCCATGGCCGGCGCACGCTGATCAGAGAGAGGCACATGCACGTGAAGGTCACCGCAACCACGCCCAACCGCATCGATCTCGCGGGAGGAACGCTCGACATCCATCCGCTCTATGTCTTTGAGGACGGGGGACTCACCGTCAACCTGGGCATCGACATCATCAGCCGTGCCGAGGTCGAGACCCGCGATGATGGGCGCGTGGTGCTCCACTCGCGCGACCTCGACGTCACCGAGACATACGCCTCGCTGGCCGACGTGAAGGTAGGCGGCACCCTTGACCTGCTGGCGCGCGCGGTTCGCTTCTACGCGCCTTCGATGGGGGTGACCGTGACCACGAAGAACGACGCGCCCAAGGGCTCGGGGCTCGGTGCGTCGTCGGCCCTGCTCATGGCCCTCAGCGGCGCGCTCGCACGGGTGGCGGGTGACGATGCGCCGGTCGAGCGCTACATCGACTGGGGGGCCAATCTCGAGGCGCAGAACATCGCCATCCCCACGGGGAAGCAGGACTACTACGGCGCCATCTACGGCGGCGCCAGCGCGATCTGGTTCGAGCTGCGGGGCAACCGGCGCGAGTCGCTCGATGACGGCAGCGGCTTCCTCGATACCCTCGAGCAGCACCTCGTGCTCTCGTTCACCGGCATCTCGCACTTCTCCGGAACGAACAACTGGGCCATGATGAAGCGCTACATCGACCGCAGCGGTGACACCGTCGAACGGCTGCACGAGGGGCGAGGGGCCCAGGCCATTCCACCGGGCGAGGTCTCCCTCGAGGCGCGCGCAGCCGCCACCGAAGAGCCGCACCCAACCTGAGTCGATGAGGAGGCCGCCGGTCTGAAACGCGATGGCGCCCATCGGCGAGCGCGTCGTCACCTGCAGCGCGAGCAGCACGTCCTTGCTGCGCGAGGGGAGCGCGTCGAGCACTTCGATGGGCCCGTTGGTCGCAGCCTGGAGCCAGGCGCTGACCAGAGGCCAACCCGGCTCACTGGCATTGATGAGTTCTTCGAGGGGCTTCGGCATGACCCGATGGTAGCCGCTCGACGCGTCTGTCTGGCTGTGCTGTACGCGTCTGGCCGATGACGTCGATGACTTCAGCGCCCGTGGTGGGCCAGGTGGGGGTGCTCGCGCTGGTCGACTTTGGCGAAGGCTCTCGCTGGAGAGGCCTGCGGCACCTGGTGTTCGGGCGGTGGGCGCTCGCGCGATGGGCGGGGCTGCGCTTCGGCAAGGTGCTCGGGAGCGGGTACGAGGGCGGCTTTGGCGTCAAGCCCAGCTCGTCTCACCAGGGCTTGTTCTGCACGTTCGACGACGACGCGGCGGCCGACGCCTTCCTCGAGTCGTCGAAGCACATCGGGCTCTACCGTCAGCACGGCGCGAGCTGCATCAGCTTCAAGGTGCGCGCGTACTCGATTCGCGGCGCGTGGGGGGGCGTCTTGCCGCTGGGCCAGAGTGTCGAGCGCCCCGCCACGGGGCCGATCGCCTCGCTGACGCGTGGCTCGATTCGCCCCACCCGGGCCAGCCGGTTCTTCAGCTTTTCGCCCGCCACGGAGGAGGCCATCATGCGGCACCCTGACGCCCTGCTGGGCATCGGCCTGGGCGAGGCGCCGCTGTTTCGCCAGTGCACCTTTTCCATCTGGAAGAGTGAGGCCGCGCTCATGGACTATGCGAGGGGTCCCGCCCATCAGGCTGCGACGCAGGCCGCGCTGGCCGAGAGTCACTTCTCCGAGTCGCTCTTCAGCAGGCTCATCGCCTACGACGCGCGCGGCTCGTGGAAGGGGATTGAGGCAGGGAGCCTGGGGCTGCCACGCCACGTGAGCCCCACACCTGCCACTCGGTGAGCGGTGCAATGGGACTGGAATCGGGAGCGCATGCAGCGCGCTCTGCTCATCGCCATGTTCATCGCGTGCGCGTTGGCGTGGGCGGCGGCCCCGGCGATGACCAACTTGAACCCGGGCACCCGGCCGTCGGCGCGCACCGGCGCGGGCGTGGCGAGCGGAACCTTCCCCGATGCGGGTGAGGGCTGAATGTTGTTCGGCGGCAACGCCCTGTTG
>RGZZ01000040.1 GCA_010028905.1 Pseudomonadota bacterium
GACGCCATGAGGCAGGCGTCGAATCCGATGATGTCAACCGTCTTGCCAGTACGCTGCGCGGCCTGCTCGAAGGCCTCGCGCATCGCGGGCATGCTCATCCAGTCGTCATGGCTGTCGTCTTCGACGGCCCCCTGCCAGCCTGACCCGTGGTCGGAGACGATGACCATGGTGTGCTGGGCCGGGTAGTGCTCCATGCCCCAGGCCACGAAGTCGGCCAGGGTCTGGCTCTTCGACATGTCGACGGGGCCGGTGGTCTCGAGGGCGGGAGACTGGATGCGGGAGAGGTCGGTCTGGGCTGCCTTCTGAACGAGGTAGCGGCTGCACTGATCGCCTGTGTCGACCTGGGCGACGATGGCGGTGTGGTCGTCAGAGCCCACGGTCTCGAGCTCGGCGACGTTCTGGATGTTGTAGACCTTCTGGTCGTTGTCAGCCGCCGAGTACAGCAGCACCGTCCACGCGCGTGGCGGGACCGAGCCGCTTCCCACTGTCGACATCATCACCGTATGCCGCTCCTCACCCCTTCAGTGTATCTCAAGGCGCGGGCGCGAAGGTGGCCGGCTTGTTAACGAACCACCGCTGGCCGTGGGCTTCGGGTCACCAGTAGAACGGGTTCCAGGGGGCCGCGTACATGCCGCTCACATGACCGTAGGGAAAGAACGTCTCCTGCCAGCGATTTCCGAGCGACTGCTGGGTTGGCCCGGGGATGAACAGCGCAGTGCGCTGCCGCTGGCCCTCAAGGACGAAATCGATGAGCACATAAGCGCTCACCTGGGGATGAGCCTGCTTGTTGTCATAGCGGAAGTGCAGCTGGCTCGTCTGGCCGGGGGAGAGCGGGTCTGGGGCCATGCGATCCGGGAACAGCGGGGTTCCCCGCTCTTTGTCGCCCTCGATGAACAGGGTCTCCACCAGGTTGAACGTGACGGGCTGCTGCGATGGGTTCGACAGGTTCAGCACCAGGCGCACGTCGGTGTCGATGGAATCAGAAAGACCGCTCGAGATGCTCGCCGTCGCCTTCAAGGGGTTCTGGCTCGGGTCGTTGAGCTTCATGGGGGGTGCCGCGGTCTGTGCCTGGGCGGCTGCGACAAGGCATGCGAGCAGCAGAAGGGTGATGGCCTGTCTCATGTTCGATCTCCTCGACGGGTTGGTTGAACGGGGAACCGGGCACCTCCTCTTCGTCTCGAGCAGGCCGAGCGCCCCCTTGCGGGCGAAGGTGTGCCCATGGACTTCGCCTTCATCGCTCGCGTGCTGGTTGCGGCCTTCTTCGTCTTCGCCGGCGTCATGCACTTCGTTCGTCCGGCCTTCTTCATCGCTATCGTCCCTCCGTGGCTTCCTTCCCCGAAGCTGCTGGTCGACATCAGCGGGGTCTGTGAGATACTCGGTGGCATCGGCATTCTCGTCCCCTCTGTTCGCGTCGCGGCCGGATGGGGGCTCATCGCATTGCTGTGGGCGGTGTTCCCGGCGAACATCCACATGGCCGTGAACCGCGTGCAGCCCGAGGGGATGAAGCTCTCCGACACCGCCTTGTGGTTGCGGCTGCCGTTGCAGTTCGTGTTGATGTACATCGTCTGGTGGTGCGCCTGTCGGGTTCGTTGAGCACGTCTTCTCGTGGGCTTGACCCGCAGGGCTGAACCGAGGGTAGTGTCGAACATCTGCGGGTGAAGCAAGTCGTCATCCACACCGATGGGTCATGCCTGGGAAACCCCGGGCCTGGTGGCTGGGCCGCCATTCTGCACTACGGCAAGCACGAGCGCGAGATGGTGGGGTCAGAGCCCATGACCACCAACAACCGCATGGAGGTGCTGGCCGCGGTCGAAGCGCTCGAGGCGCTGCGCGAGCCGTGCGAGGTCGAGCTCCACTCTGACTCGTCGTATCTCGTGAATGCCTTCGGCAAGGGCTGGGTAGACAAGTGGGTGCGCAACGGTTGGCGCACCGCGGGCGGAGACCCGGTCAAGAACGTCGATCTGTGGCAGCGGCTGATCGCGCTGAGCGACAAGCATCGCGTTACGTTTCGCTATGTGGCCGGTCACTCGGGTCACCCTTTGAACGAGCGTTGCGACGAGCTGGCGCGCGGGGCGGCAACCGAGGTCAAGGCGAAGGCCGGAGCGTCCTGAAGAGTCTGTCAGCAGGCGCGAGAGGCAGATGGTCGAGACCGCCCAGTGAACAGCAGAGGAGGCACAGTCATGTCTGAGCAAGAGAGCTGCACCGGACCCCTTCCCCACCATCCCACCATGCGCTTGATGGCAGGTGCCTGGCTGGTCGTGCTGGTGTCGTTCGTGATCAATGATCGCCATCAGCCGGGCCCGCTGGCCATCGCGGCCACCATGGTCATTCTCCTCATTCTCGGAAGAGCCGCGGTGGGCGGCGTTCGCTGGCTTGCTCGCGAGTCAGACGTGCGGTTTCCCAGCGATCGCGGACGCGTGCCCCTGCAGGCCAGGGTGGGCAAGCTGGTTCCCTGGATCGGATTTGGCACGGCCCTGCCGGCTTCGGTGCTGGTGACGCTGCTGATGCTGGTGGGCTGGCGTCCGCCGATGATGATGGGTCGCATGCTCGTGCTGCTGCTCCTCTCGTTCGTCCCCACCCTGGTGCTGTGCCTGATGCTCGCACCCTATGCGCGTGCCCAGGCGGCAAGCGACTGGTGCGGAGAGCGCGATCGAGGCGTGTTTCCCCTGTTCATCGGGCTCTCGCTCTACGCCCTCGGCGGCTTCATCCTGGTGGTTCACAGCCCGCTCCAGCTGGGGTTCTGGCGCTTTATCGGGCTTCTGCTGCGTCTCGTGGGGGGTTCGGTGATGCCCGTGCACCTTCCTCAGCACATCATCGCTGTCTCGGTAGCCTGTGCTGTTCTGCGCGGGTGGTTCTGCGGCACCGCCTGCATGCTGCCGCCAGGGGCCGGAGGCGAAGGCTGCGGCTCAGCGGGCGGAGACTCGAGCGCCACGGAATGAGACTGGCGCCCCTCTGCAGGGGCGCCAGCGCGCACGGGTCAGACCGTAGATTCGCGGTTTGTTCGCGGGTGCCTCGGCTGTCAGGTGTTGCGCACGAGGTTGCGCAGCACGTAGTGCAAGATGCCGCCGTGGCGGTAGTAGTCGACCTCGTTGAGGGTGTCAACCCGGGCGACGGTGGTGAACGCCTTCGTCGAACCATCGGCACTCGTGGCCTTCACCGTGATCTTCTTGCCCGGCGTGAGCCCCTCGGCGATGCCGCCGATGTCGAAGCGCTCGGCGCCCGTGAGACCGAGGGTTGAGGCGTCCTTGCCTTCCTCGAACTGCAGGGGCAGGATGCCCATGCCGATGAGGTTGCTGCGATGGATGCGCTCGAAGCTCTTCGCGATGACCACCTTCACGCCCAGAAGACGGGGCCCCTTGGCGGCCCAGTCGCGTGAAGATCCGGTGCCGTACTCGCTGCCCGCCAGCACCACCAGGGGGACATTCTCTGCCGCGTACTTCACCGAGGCATCATAGATGAACATCTGCTCGCCATCTGGCTGGTGAAGGGTGATCGGTCCCTCGGTGCCTGGCGCCATGAGGTTGCGCAGACGAATGTTGGCGAAGGTGCCTCGCATCATCACCTCATGGTTGCCGCGGCGGGCGCCGTAGGAGTTGAAGTCTTTCGGGGACACACCGTGGTCGGTGAGGTACTTCGCGGCCGGGCTGTTCTTGGCGATGTTGCCGGCGGGTGAGATGTGGTCGGTGGTGACGCTGTCGCCGAGAACCGCCAGACAGCGCGCGCCGAGCACGTCGCTGAGGGGTGCCGGCTCCGGCGGCATGTCGTCGAAGAAGGGGGCCGGACGCACGTAGGTCGAGTCGGCATCCCACGAGAAGCGGTTGCCCTCTGGGGTGCGGATCTTCTGCCACAGCGCTTCGCCGGCGAACACATCGGCATAGGTCTTCGAGAACATGCCAGGCTGCAGCGAGCGCAGCGCTTCGGTGATCTCTTCGTTCGTGGGCCAGATCTCCGAGAGCATCACGGGCTTTCCATCGGCCCCGATCCCCAGCGGGTCGGTCTCGAGGTTCAGCTCCATGGTGCCCGCCAGGGCGTAGGCCACCACAAGCGGAGGCGAGGCGAGGTAGTTGGCCTTCACATGGGGGTTGACGCGCCCCTCGAAGTTGCGGTTGCCGCTCAGCACCGAGCACACCACCAGCTTGTGATCGTCAACGGCTTTGGCCACTGCCTCGGGCAGCGGTCCTGAGTTGCCGATGCACGTCATGCAGCCGTAGCCCGCGAGATGGAAGCGCAGCGCCTCGAGCGGCTCGAGCAGGCCAGCCGCCTCGAGGTACTCGGTCACCACCTTCGAGCCGGGCGAGAGCGTGGGCTTCACCCAGGGCTTTGATGTCAGACCGCGGGCCACGGCTTTCTTCGCGAGCAGGCCGGCGGCGATCATCACCGACGGGTTCGAGGTGTTGGTGCAGCTCGTGATGGCGGTGATGACCACGGCCCCATGTCCGATCTCGGCCGTTCTGCCGTCGACCGTGACAGGGGCGTTGGGCCCCAGGGCCTCCGCCATGGGGGCGGTCGATGCTCCGCCTGCCGCCCAGCGTGCGATGGCATCGCTGTCGGCGCCGCTCTTCCCCGGCAGGTCGACCAGTCCGGACAGCGCCTCGCGGAACGATTGGCGGGCGTTGCCCAGGGTCACCCGATCTTGCGGTCGCTTGGGGCCAGCCAGCGACACCTCGACGGTTGACAGGTCGAGCTCGAGGGTGTCTGAGAACACGGGCTCGGGGCTGTCTGCGGTATGGAACAGACCCTGGGCCTTGTAGTAGTCTTCGACCAGCTTCACGTGCTCTTCGCGTCGTCCGGTGAACCGCAGGAAGGCCAGGGTCTCGTCGTCGACGGGGAAGAAGCCGATGGTGGCGCCGTACTCGGGTGCCATGTTCGCGATGGTGGCGCGGTCGGCCACCGAGAGACCGCTGATGCCGTCGCCGTGGAACTCGACGAACTTGCCCACCACGCCCTTCTTGCGCAGCATCTGGGTGACGGTGAGAACGAGATCGGTGGCGGTGGCGCCGGGCTTGAGCCGGCCCGTGAGCTTGAAGCCCACGACCTGGGGGATGACCATGGTGATGGGCTGGCCGAGCATGACGGCCTCGGCCTCGATGCCGCCCACGCCCCAGCCCACGACGCCCAGTCCGTTGATCATGGTGGTGTGCGAGTCGGTGCCTACCACCGTGTCCGGGTACACGGTTCCCGTTGCCTCGTTCACGAAGCCCACCGAGGCCAGGAACTCCAGGTTGACCTGATGCACGATCCCGGTGTCCGGGGGCACCACGCGGAAGCTGTCGAACGCGGTCTGCCCCCAGCGCAGGAACTCATAGCGCTCCTGGTTGCGCTCGAACTCGAGCCGGGCATTGTCTTCGAAGGCGGTCTTCGAGCCGAAGAAGTCGGCCTGCACGCTGTGGTCGATGACCAGGTCTGCAGGCTGCAGCGGATTGATGCGCGCCGGGTCACCACCCATGCGGGCCACGGCGTCTCGCATCACGGCCAGATCGACCACGGCGGGCACGCCCGTGAAGTCTTGCATCAGCACGCGTGCCGGCGTGTAGTTGATCTCGGTCTCCTGTCTGGCGGCGGCGCTCCAGCGTGCGATGGCCTCGATGTCGGCCTTGCGCACCACGCGACCGTCTTCGGTGCGCAGCATGTTCTCGAGCAGCACGCGCATCGAGTATGGCAGGCGGCTGACGCTGTCGAAACCGCTGCTCTGCAGCGCGGGAAGCGACCAGTAGGTGAGGGTGCGGGTGCCGGACGTGATGGTGCGGCGGGTGCCGAACGAGTCGACGTTCTGCTCTTGTACCGTGGCTTTCGAACTCATGCGACGGTCTCCGATCAACGTGTTGGATGCAGGCGCGGCGGCGCGGGCGCGTGGAGCGCGGGCGTCATGGGCGGCGTCTGCGGGGCCGTATGCTTCTGCGTGGGTGTCAGATCGCCTGCCGCTGGCGTCGGGATGCGGCTATCGTGACGAACCCACACGGTCTCACGAGGGCTCTTGCCCGTATACACCCTGAAATGAGGGGCAGGGTGCCCCTGGTTGCCTTGAAACGAAGGGGGGGTTCTGCTAGGTTCACACGAGTGACTTCATGTCCGCAAGAAGTGGGGCGCCAGACGACTGTCGTGATGGAGCGAGCAGAGATTCTCGAGAGCCTGCGGGCGCGAGGGCAGGAGCAGAGCGAGCTCTTCGCGGCCGCGCGCGACGTGCGTCGACAGGCCTTTGGCGATCAGGCCTTTGTGCGTGGGGTCGTCGAGCTGACCAGCTACTGCCGCAAGGACTGCACCTACTGCGCCATGCGCCTGTCGAACCGCAAGCTCGAGCGCTTCCGTGCTTCTGCAGATGACGTGATGGCGGCGGCGGAGGCCATCGCCGAGGCCGGGATCAGCACCATCCTGCTGCAGGGCGGCGAAGACGTGCAGTCAGACAAGGTGCTCGACGCGGTCATTCCCCGCATCAAGGCCGAGCTCGGCCTGTTCATCATCCTCAATGTGGGCGAGCGCCGCAGAGAGCGCTTCGAGCAGTTCCGGGCGCTGGGGGCTGATTCGTACATCATGAAGTTCGAGAGCTCCGATCCGCTTCTCTACGAGCAGGCCACCCGCAGCGATCTCGCCGTTCGCCTGCAGAACCTGCGGTGGCTGCGCGAGCTGGGGTTTGTCGTGGGCACGGGCAACATCGTCGGGCTTCCCGGACAGACCCTCGAGAGCATTGCCGACGACCTGCTGACCGCGGCCGAGATGTCATCTGATTTTGTCAGCACGTCGCCGTTCATTCCCAACGGCGACACGCCCTGGGAGAACCAGCCCTCAGGGTGTCTCGAGACCGCGCTCAACGTCATCGCCGTGAGCCGCATCCTGCGTCCGAACGCACTCGTCCCTGCGGTCAGCGCGCTCGAGAAGGTCGAGGCGGGCGGTCAGCTGCGCGGGCTGCAGGCGGGGGCCAACGTCATCACCATCAACTTCACGCCGGACGCCCAGCGCTCGAAGTATCGCATCTACTCAGAGCGCCGCTTCACGGTATCGACCGAGCACGCGTTCCGGATCTTGCGTGAAGCGGGTCTTGCGCATCAGAGGCGCGGCCCGCTCACGCCGCCGAGGAGCGAAGAGCTTGCAGTATAGCCTGAACGAAGAATCGCGTTATCGCATCGAGATGTTCGACACCCTGCGCGAGCAGGGGCTCATCTGCCAGAGCGGCGAGTTCTACCCCTCGGTGCACTACCCGCCCATCACGATGTACAAGACGTCGACCGATGACGCGCTGCTCGCGTCGTATCAACCGCCTCACAACCGGCTCTTCTCGCTCTACGCGCACATCCCGTTCTGTCTCAAGGCCTGCGCGTTCTGTCACTACCCGGTCAAGTTCCTTTCCTCTGACCGCGAGATGGATGGGTATGTCGACACGATCATCGCGGAGCTCGATCTCTGGCGTTCGCGGTTGGGGGTCGAACGTCTCGCCACCCGTTCGATCTTGATCGGGGGCGGTACGCCCACATACCTGCGGCCCCAACTGTTCCGTCGGTTCTTCGAGCAGCTGACCGGGCGGCTCGACCTCTCGCGCAACACCCAGTTCACCGTCGATGTCGATCCGCTCACCTTGATCGGTGACGATGGCGTCGAACGACTCTCCATCATGCGCGAGTTCGGTGTCGACCGGCTCACCATGGGAATCCAGTCGCTCAACGATGAGACCCTGAAGCGCATGAACCGCCATCACGACGCAGCCCAGGCGCTCGCCGGCCTGCACGCGACGCACGCGGCGGGCTTCACCAACAACATCGAGTTCATCTTCGGCTATCCGGGAGACACCATCGAAGACTGGCAGGCGGTCATCGAGCAGGCGGTGCGGCTGCCGGTGGAAGAGATTCAGCTCTATCGCCTGAAGATGATTCCCTATGGCGATCGCACGGCCCCCATCTCGAAGAACTTCAAGGGCCTTCAGGCACGCCTCCCCGAAGTGCCTGAGGTCATCACGATGAAGGCGGTCGCGCATCAGATCTTGCAAGACAACGGGTTCAATCCGAACCTGACGCGGGTCTTCTCGAAAGAGGTGCGCCACTACTCCCACTATGCGGCCAACCAGTGCTGCCAGCTCTGGGATCAGATCGGCATCGGGCAGACGGCCTTCAGCAGCCTTCGTGATCGCTTCCTGCTCAACACCGATGACTTCAAGGAGTACTACGCGTCGGTCCGCGGCGGCCATCTGCCCGCAAACCGCGGGCTGGTGCGCACGCCAGAAGAGCAGGCCCGCTGGGCGGTCATCCTGCCGCTCAAGAACATGGCGGTGAGCAAGCGCACGTTCACGGCACGCACGGGAATGTCGCTCGACAGCCTCTTCCGCCCGAAGATCGAGCGTCTCAAGGCGCACGGCCTGCTGTTCGAGAACGCGCACACGCTGGGCCTCACGCCCATCGGGCGGTTCTTTGCCGACGAGATCTGCCAGCAGTTCGAGTCTACCCGGTACATCCCGTTTCCCCGCGAGGCCTACAGCGACGGGCCGCTCAACCCCTATCACGACCAGGACGAGCCGGACTCCTGGGGGCCTCCCGACAGCGATGGGCCACAGCCAGCGTTTGATGCCGGCCAACCGGACCTGGGCGTGGAAGCCCATGCACATTAGCCGCGTTCGGCGTTGAGGGCCGTCGTGGCGCTTCGTGCCCTGGTGGGAATCGCTTTGCTGCTCTGCTCGTTCCTGGGCGGGGTTGCCGGGCATCGCTGGTGGGTGCTGCAGCGGTACGTCGATGCGGGTGATCCGCGCGAGGCGCTCTACTTCTGGAACTACGATCCGCCACAGAGCCCGCCAAATGTCGCGCGCTCCGCACGGCTGCTGCGTGAGTATCTCGTCACGCGCGACGTGATGACGCTTCGCACGGCGCGCGAGGGCTTCGCCAGTGCGGTTGCGGGGGAGTGTCCCGGGTCTCGCGTGCCTGCACTCATGTGGCTGAGCGATTACTTCCTGACCCCGACCGACCTGCAGGCCCAGATGCTCGAGAACCCAGAGGGGGCTCGCATGTTGACGTGGCTGGCCTCGAAGGGCTTCGTCCCGCTGCGAGATCTTCTTACCGAGGTGGAGACCCGGCAGATCGATCTGCCGAGGCCGAACGGCATGAAACCCGATGTGGAGATCATGGCCAGCCTGCTCAGTGATGCCGGGCCTACCCGTGCTGGCTGGGATGCGGCTGACGATGTGGTGCGCTGCCTCGGCTTGCGCCCTGGAGACTCGGTGGCCGATCTCCACAGTGGGGTCGGTTTCTGGGCCTATCGCCTGGCCCGTGCGGTGGGCCCCGGGGGCGCGGCCTATGCGGTGGGAGAGAAAGCGTCCATGGTCGATTTTGTGCGCGCCATGGCCTCGGCCGAGGGGTTGTCCAACCTGCAATCGGTGATGGGGAAGAAGGGTGATGTGGCGCTCCTCCCGCAGAGCCTCTCGTGTGCGTTCGTTTGCGGATACTTCTGCGATCTGTACGGACGTGAGCCTCTTGCCGTGCGCGCCAGCTGGGTGGAGAGCGTGAAGCGCGCGCTGCGACCAGGTGGCACACTGGCGGTCATGGACAGCAACGTGCAGGTCAGCGGCGCGCTGCCCTGCATCGGAAACCGCATCTCGCGCTGGGTGGTCATCGCGGATCTGACGAGTCGAGGGTTCCGTTTCAAGCGCTGCTATGAGCTCACGCCCCAGCGCTACGTGCTGCTGTTCGAGCGGGGCGCGTCGTGAGCAGCGTCTCTCTGCGGCGCCTGATCGGCTGGATGTTCGCCTGTCTGGTCTGCGCGGCGCTTGGCGTCGGGGTCGATCGCTGGACGCTTTCGGGGCGCCTTCTGGTCGAGAGAAATCCGGATGACACCTTGTACTACTTCCTTCAGGACGTGCCCCCGAAGCCGGATGAGGAGGACGCAGCTGATCGCTGCCTTGCCGACTACTTCTCGACCGGGAATCGCGCGCAGCTCGAGAAGGCCAACGCGCACTACAAGAAGATCGTGCCCTACGCGGTGGGGGCTTCCTGGCCGGCACTGGCATGGATGAGCGAGTACCTTCTGCTCGCGCCCGATCGGCGTGCCCCATTCGGAGAGAGCGCGCCTGAGCTCGAGGCGCTCGTGGCGTTCCATCAGCGCTTGAAGTTCAGCATGCTGGCCTCTACCCTGGGGGTTCAAGGATTCGATGACGCTACGTCTCAGAAGGAGCCGACGCTGCCCATCGTCAGCCGGTTCACCAACGAGACGCTGCACTTTCTCGACCCGCAGCGAGAGAGCTGGGAGAGAACGACCGAGCTCATCGACCGGCTCGAGCTCAAAGCCGGCGATCACGTGGCCGATATCGGTTGCGGCCCGGGGTATCACGTGTTCCGCATGGCGAAGCGCGTGGGCCCGACCGGCCGTGTGCATGCCGTCGAGACCAGCGCCGCGGCGCTTGCGTTCGTGCGCTTTATCGTCGAGCGGCAGCGGGTGGCGAACGTCGATCTCGTCAAGACGGGACCGAGCGATATCACGCTGCCCGCGGCCAGTCTCGACTGTGCCCTGATCTGCTCGTTGTATCACGCCATCTATGGGTCGACGAGCCGCGCCGTGCGTGAGTTCTTCCTGGGCAGCGTCTACCGAGCCCTCAAGCCGGGGGGTCGACTGGTGATTGTCGACAACGCGCCGGATGGCACCGCCGACTTTCGCTATTTCGGGAACCGGATCGCGTCTCGCCTTGTGGTGAGCAGCGTGGAGTGCTACGGCTTCAGGTGCGTGCGCGTGATCAACCTGGCGCCCCAGCGCTACATGGTCATCTTCGAGAAGCCGCGATGAGACGGGGTTGATCGCCTACTTCTTGGGTGGCGCCACCTCTTGCGCCCACGCCCGCAGTCGTTCCCAGAGCCGTCGCGCGTGCTCGTCGGGCGCTACGTTCCGCTCCTTCCCGTCGACGACCTCGAAGTAGCGGTAGTCTTCTCCACCCAGGGGCGGGAGCTCGGTGGGCAGATGTCGGCGGCAGAGCAGGCGGCTGCTCTGGGTGCGAACTGTGATCATGGGGCGAACCCCTTCTGAGAATGCGGCGGCGGCGTCGTTCGCAGCACCGCCTTCGATGAGCGGGCGCAGGCTCTTCCCGTCGTATGCGGCTCCCGCAGCGGCGCCAGGCGCAAGCGTGTAGTCGCTCAGCGTGGGCACGACGTCTACCAGCTGCGTCACCTGGCTGACGCGTCGTCCTTGTGGAATCCCTCCGGGGCCCCACACGATCATGGGCACGTGGAGCTCGGCATCGAGCAGGTTGCCCTGGTGGTCGAAGAACCCGTTCTCCATCAGGCCCTCTCCGAGATCGCCCATGATGATCATCAAAGTGTCGCGCTCGAGCCCGAGCTTGTGTATGCGCGCCATCAGCAGTCCCACGTACAGGTCAGCGTAGCGAATCGAGGAGTCATACAGCGAGACGAGGTGGTTGACGTCAGCGGCAGACAGATCGATGTGCGCCGCGCCGTCGCGCTTCTTCTTCTCGAGCTTGTCATAGTACCCGCTCATGGCGAAGGGAATGCCGTTGACCTCTCTCGCTGCACCGGCATCGGTGAGGGCAGGTCGCTCGGTGAAGTAGTGGCCGTCGTGGATGTTGAGGATGCCGTCAGGGAGCTTTCCGATGAGATCTGCAACCCCCTGGTAGCTCGGATCGAACATCTTTGAGAAGAAGAGCGGCTTCTCGTACGGGGCGTGAAGGTCGTACCCTTGAAGCAGCATGAACGTCGGGGCTTTGGGTTGCTGGTTCAACCAATCCATCGCGAGGGGGAGCTGGTCATGCAACGTGCCACCCTGGACGCGGTCACTGTAGGTGGCGAACCCGTCTTGGAGGCCAAAGCTTCCGCTCCAGTGCAGCCCACCCACGAATCCGCCCGTGCGGTAGCCGTTGGCGCCCAGCGTGGACGCGATGGTGGGCGTGCCGGGAGGGAGCCGATAGGTCTTGGGCTCGAGTGTACCAAAGCGCTCCGGGTAGCGACCTGTCATCAAGGACATGCTCGAGAACAGGGTGGTGTTGCTCTGCGCGAACGCGCGCTCGAACACCACCCCGTCGGTTGCGATGGCGTCGATGTTGGGCGAGGTGGGTCGTTGATAGCCGTAGCACCCGAGATGGTCTGCGCGGCACGCCTCCAGCACGACAAGCACCACCAGGCGGGGTCGCCACGCGGTACGGGTACAGGCTGAGAGGGTGAGGCCGGCCAGCAGCGACGCAACCAGGGCGACAATCACCACGATGCACGAGCGTCGCGGTCGCGGTCGGGCGCAGCGCAGTGGCGTGTGCTTGTGGGTCAGCGTCACTGGGCCATCGCCGCCGTAGAGGCAGTTGGCGCGGTGGCGTGGATCAGCCCCGCCAGCTCGTCGGCGCTGAGGAATCCGTCGCCATTGGCGTCAGCGGCGATGAAAGGGCCCGGTTCAGCGCAGTTCCGGGCCCACTCGAAGCGCGAGATCCGACCGTCGTTGTCAGCGTCGAGAAAGACCACGAGGCCGCGCACGACCTCGCGTTCGGTGGAGGGAACGGTGCGGCGCGGCTGCAGGCGCCAGACGGTGAGCGACAGTAGTCCGGCCAGCAGGAGCAGGCCGATGAGAAGGCGCTTCACGGGGGGTCCGGCTCTGAGCGGGTGACGCTGAGAACGGTGAGAAGGTGCTCGAAGGCCTGTCCCATCTCGACGTGCGTCGAGACGATGGGGATGGCTCGCTTCTGGTTGGTCTCGAGCAGCGTTCGCTGGGCGGGCGTCAGGAGACGCTCGAAGGTATTCTCGAGAGACTCATCGAGCTGTGCCGCACGCGATGGGTCGGTGCACGTGCCAAGGCCTTGTATGAGCGCATCGAGCAGGGTTTTCTTCTGATCGTCAGTCAGTGCGAGCCCAGGGCTGTTTCGCAGCGGTGCAAGCCTACCCAGCAGCTTCATCGCTGCCGATTCGAGGTAGAAGTGAATCGGTGCTGCGCGCGTGATGCGTGAAGCCATCGCGCTCGCGGCATCGGTCTTTGATCGCGCAGCGGTCTCTGACGCGTCTGCGAGCTTCGAAGGGTCCGGGAGCGCTACCCGATCTGGGGAGACGGGGATGACCGAGGCCTTTGTAGGCGCCGTGGGTGTTCGCCGAGTGACGCGTGCTTCCGCAGGGCCGTTCCAGATCCAGAGCCCCAGGATGCAGGCGATGTTCACGAGAACCAGGAGGGACGCGATCAGCCCCAGTGACTCACGTGCGCGCGGCGAGCTCCTGGCGGTCCGGGCACCGGTGGTCATCTCATCGCTCGTTCGTGGAGGGTGCGCCCGACGGGAGGGTTGAGGGTGGCGAGGCGCTCGCTGATGGAAGCTTGATGTCGCCTGGCTGGACGAGGCTGTACGCGGTTTCTGCCTGGGCCGGCTGCGATGAGGGCAGCGGTGACGGCGTGTCGAGCATCGATGGTGGGCTCAGCAGGCGGTAGACGAGCACGATGTTGACGTTCACGAGCAGCAGCAGCAGCAACGCCTGAGACATCCAGGGCGTCGCTCTCTTGCCCGTGGGCGGGGTTTCGTCGTGTGAAGCCATTTTGACTGTATTCGTGCAGAGCTTGGAAGGTTCCTCGTGGCGGCTCATTCTCCAAGGTCTCACGGCGGGAGGTGCTTCGCCTGGGGTGGAGGAGCTGAGCGCAGGGGCGAGAAGTACGGTAGAGTCTGCTCTGCGATGGCAACCGCTGTGTTGGCGAGGTGACTCGGGTCGCGTGAGCGAATCGCAACCGTCAGTGCAATGGTCGTCAAGCGGTGGGCGAGGGGGGAGGGATTCGTTGTTCCGGCGTCTTCTCAACGGCCTCATCCTGGCGCTCACCGCGTCTGCCCTCGTGCTGACGGGGGCGCTCTGTGACGATCTCTGGCAGAGAAGAACGCCGAACACCTTCTCTGATCCTCGGGTGCCGCTCTATTGGTACTGGAACACCAATGCCGCGCCGAGAGATGTCGATCCTCGGCTGGCGTCGGCCACAACAGATCTCATCCGCTTCTTCGACACGGGAGATCGTGATGCGCTCGAGCGGGCGCGTGGGCTGTATCACGCGGTGATTCCCAGTCTGACCGTCGGTACTGAATTTCCCGCGCTCGAGTGGATATGTGAGTACTTCCTTGCCTCAGAGTCTGAGAAGTCGCGCCTGCTGGCCAATCCGGAGGGGGCAAGGCTCCTCTGGTACTTCTCGCAGTCCCGGTTCCACGAGCTCGTGCAGCTCTTGCGCGTGAAGGTGCGACTGGCGCCGGCCGCGTCAATAGGGGGCCTCGAGGGGGTGCGATCGGCGGTGCAGTATCTGGCCTTCATGCGGCCGAGTCGAGCAGACTGGGAGCACACCGATCAGTTGATGGCCGCCATCGATCTGAAGCGCGGCCAGCATGTCGCCGACATCGGCTGCGGCCCGGGGTTCCACAGCCTGCGCTTCTCCGATCGCGTGGGCGACACGGGCATGGTGTATGCCGTCGAGACCAACCCGCGGCATCTCGAGTTCCTGCGCGTCATCACCGAGCGAGAGAAGCGCACCAACATCAAGCGCGTGCTCTGTCCGTTCGATGACGTGGGCATTGCCGCGAACACCCTCGATTGCGCCTTTGTCTGCTCGTTGTACCACGCCATCTACGGGGCCATGCCGTCTGGTCTGCGAGAGCCGATCATCGCCAGCCTTCGGCGCGCCATCAAGCCTGGCGGGCGCCTCATCATCTGTGACAATACGCCCTATGTCCAGAATGACTCGAACTACTTCGGAAACCGCATCTCGCGATATCTCGTCGAAGATCATCTGTCGCAGTACGGCTTTCGACTGGTGCGCTACTACCAGCTCGCATCGCAGCGATACCTGCTGATCTTCGTGCGGCAGTAGCCCTCTCTCAAGGCAGGCGCTCGAAGATCAGGGCGTAGCGCGCTGGGTTGACCTCGTAGCAGCGACGCAGCTTGAAGCCCGATGACTCGAGCAGCGCCGATACCACGTAGCGCGAGATGCGGTCATCGATGTAGGGCCGACCGCCCGATGTAACGACCGGCTCGTTGTCACACACGACCAGGGTGCCGCGGGGCTTGAGGGCCTGACGCAGCCCTTCGATGAGCGCGTCGCGCTTTGCGGGCTCCCACATGCCGTAGCACAGGTGGAAGTGGGAGCATGAGAAGACGCAGTCGAGACTGGCGGGGGGCAGGCTCAGAGGCTGCTCGATGCCCACCGTGACGTTGTAGAGGCCTTCTCGACGGGTGAGGAGCGCGATGTATTGCAGGAGAGGGGGGTTGTTGTCGAGGGCGATGACGTGTCCTGTCGGACCCACCGCCTGGGCCAGTCGCACCGTGAAGTAGCCGGGGCCTGCGCCCAGATCGGCGACGCTGGCGCCGGGCCGCAGGTTGCAGGCACGAAGCAGGCGATCGCTCTGCTCCCAGGCGTCTCGTGTGGGACTCGAGTCGAGCAGCAGGCGGTAGGTCAGGTAGCCGTCTGGCATGATGGGCTTGTTCCCGGCCTTGAACGCCTCGAGGGCCGATTGCAGCGGGGTGTAGCCTTGATTTGAAAGGTACGAGAGAAGTCGCGCGCCTTCGGGGTTCCGGAGCTTGCTTCGGCGCTCGTCGTCGGTTGCGAGGAAGTAGTCGCACAGCCACAGCAGGGCCGATGACGGGGTGCCTACGTCTTCCTCACTCACCGCTTTGGCGTATGCGGATCTCGCCGCGGTCAGGGCGGCGTGATCGCCGCTCTGCAGGTAGGCCTGCAGCTTCTCGGCACCGGTCTTGAAGCCGTCGGAGATTTCGAGGAAATCAAAGTTGAAGTAGTAGACCGGCGCCTTGCGGTCTTGCCCCAGGTTGGGGCGCTGCGGGTAGAGCGTGCGGTGCCCCGCGGCTCCGAGCAGCACGCAGGTGAGGGCTGCAAAGAGCCAGTTGAGGTGTGTCAGCGTGCGGGTGACGGGCATTTCGGTGGCGTCTGCCTTTCTACCAGTATCCGTGGTCGTGCAGCGATTTCTGCAGCTCCGGGCTGAGCTTCGCTGGGCGCGCCCCCAGGCGCACCCCGGCGCCTTGCGAGGCGACGAATCGCAGATCTTGCATGAGCTCGGTGGCCGGGCCTGCGCCTATCGCGAGCGGCGTTGATCGGTCGGCGGTGAGCGCATAGGCGCGGAGGGCTTCTGACGACGGCTTCCTCGATTCGAGGAGCGCCACGAGACGAGCCGATCCCGGCGGCACCCCCGAAGCTGCGAGGGCGCAGGTGTCGGTGATCACGGCGGTCTGCTGGTCGTTCTCGATGACCGCCCACCAGGGTGCGGTGGCGATGGGGGAACCTCTCAGCGACGAAGAGCGGTCTGCGCCGCGCACGTTTCGCGGGAGCGCGATGCCGGTCTGGGCGAACACCGTGGGCAGGATGTCGAGACCCGATGAGATGTCGCGCTGAGAGGTTCCCGCGCGAACATCTCTTCCCCACCAGATGAGGGGGGCGCGCAGCGCGTCTCCTCCAATTCGGAGGGCTTCTCCGGTGGGTGTCGCCGCCCGCGCGCCCACAACGCCCACCAGCGTGTTGCGCGCGTCGATCCGGCGTTCGCGCAGCTGCTCGAGAAGTACCCGCAGTCCGCTGTCGGCGGCCTTCACCCCGTCGGGGCCGCGGGTGGCGTCGGCGGTCTGCAGAACCGCCGCCACAGGCGGCTCGAGGTCGCGCACGATCTCGGTGAGACGGGTGGCTCGGGCAGTGAAATCAGCGGTGATCGGCACCAGGGCCGCGCGGTCGAAGCCGAGCTCGGCGACCGGGTCGGCGCCCAGAGCGCTGGCGTCGCCCACGATCACGGTGCGGTAGCCGTAGGTGTGCAGAACGCGAGGCAGGGTGAGGGTGTCTACCGAGACCTTGAACTGCGCGCTGATCAGGGGCGCGATCTCGCTCGGGTAGCGAGAGCTCAGCATCGAGGCGTATCCGTAGCGTGCTTCATCGGATTGGGGAACGTGACGCAGGAACACCGTTCCCTCGCGTGCCAGGCCGTCGATGAACGGGGTCTGCGAGGTGGGTGATCCGTAGGTGCCCATGACGCGCGTGTCGAGCCCGTCGACGCCCACCAGCACGACGTTGGGCGGCCCTGTCGACACGACGCCAGGACGGGTGCCCCAGACGACGAGGGCTGCGAGGCAGGCCAGCAGGATCGCGCCAATGATTCTCATGTGGGTGTGACTCCGATCGTACGGTTCGGTTCGGCATGAGTCAAGGGTCTGGCCCTGGCCCAGGTGCAGACGATGATCGCGGGTTCAGGCTTCTGGTCAGAGCCCGGTCGGCGTCAGGCAGTGGAAGTGCCTGCGAACTCGATTTTGTCTCTTGACACACCTGACAAGTGAGACAGGGAGGGGCTGTTTCGATAGCATCGCAGGTGCCGAAGCGCTCGAAATTCCTGTGTCCGCTGTCTTCATGGCAGGTGAGCTTTGCCCGGCCGACTTCGGGCACGATGGCGGAGGCGCGGGAAGGAGTGTGACCAGGTGAGCCTGTGAGCTGTGCCCATTCGACTGCGGGCACGGGAGCGGCGGTGGCGCGGGAGATGAGTAGAAGCCCAAATGGGCTTATACCTGCGACTAGAAGCCCAAATGGGCTTATACCTGCGACTAGAAGCCCAAATGGGCTTATACCTACCGTCGACGTCTGCTCTCCAGACGTCTTTCTGTAGAGCGCGTTCGTGTGTGTTGAAAACGAATTTTGCGGCGGTTACGAACCGCTTGAACGACCAACAAACATCGACTGAACCCCATCACGCACGGCGAGATCCGCGGAGCCCGGATGCATCTTTTTTGACACCGGACTCGTCATGAGAGCAGGTGGGAAGGGAAAATGGCAGGGGTTGAAGAATATTCACCTCCTGCCGCGCCTCAGCGCCGTCATCCCCATCTAGCAAGGGAGCGACCATTGGCCAAGAAGATCTTCGTTCTCGACACGAGTGTTCTGCTGCATACCGCCGATTCGCTGTTCAACTTCGCTGAGCACGACGTCGTGATACCCGTGGTGGTGCTGAACGAGCTCGACACGTTCAAGCGCGGAACGATGGAGATCAACCGCAACGCCCGCCTCGTCATCAAGCAGCTCGATCACCTTCGCGAAGACGGCCGTCTCGACCGGGGTATCCCCCTGCCGAGCGGCGGAACCGTCACGGTCGAGCTCAACCATCGCGACGCGATGGAACTGCTGCCGCCAGGGTTCGACACGAACAACGACAACCGCATCCTGGCGGTCGCCCTGGCGCTCAAGAAGCGCCATCCGCGTCGTCATGTCGCCGTGGTGAGCAAGGACATCAACATGCGGGTCAAGGCCCAGACCCTGGGCCTTCACGCGGAAGACTATCTCAACGACAAGATCGAGCTCGATGAGCTCTACCCTGGCAATCGGGTGCTCAAGGTGAGCGGTCGCTACATCGACACCATCTATCAAGAGCGCGAGCTGCCGGTGAGCGCGCTCAACGGCGCGGTGAGCAAGGATCGTCTCAGCGCCAACGAGTTCGTCATGCTGGTGAACAGCGCCAACGAGAACGCCACCGCGCTGGCGCGCTTCGACGCTGACAGGCAGGCCCTCACCCTGCTGCGCGAGCAGCGCGGCGATGTGTGGGGCGTGCGGCCCCTCAACCGAGAGCAGCGCTACGCCCTCGAGATCCTGCTCGACGATCGCGTCCGCCTCGTCACCCTCAGCGGCAAGGCTGGCACCGGAAAGACCATGCTCGCCATCGCCGCTGGCCTGCACAAGGTGGTCAACGAGAAGACCTATCGCAGGCTCGCCGTGTATCGCCCGGTCATTCCGATGGGCAAGGACATCGGCTATCTGCCGGGCTCCGAGCAGGACAAGCTGCAGCCCTGGATGCAACCCATCTTCGACAATCTCGAGTATCTGCTCGACGCCCACTCCCCCTCGTCGAAGAAGGGCTCGCCGGGACAGGGGGGGCGCACGTCGTCTCCGCTCGACTATCTCATCGACGCCAACGTGCTCGAGATCGGCGCGCTCACCTACATCCGCGGGCGCAGCCTGCCGGGGCTCTACATCATCATCGACGAGTCGCAGAACCTCACCCCCCACGAGGTCAAGACCATCGTCACGCGTGCCGGTGAAGGCACAAAGCTCGTGTTCACGGGCGACCCGAACCAGATCGATCACCCCTACCTCGACGCCACGAGCAACGGTCTCACCCATCTCGTGGAGAAGTTCAAGGGCCATTCCATCGCGGGTCACGTCACGCTCGTGAAGGGCGAGCGCTCCGAGCTGGCCGAGCTGGCCTCGACGGTGCTCGAGGCCTGAGACCCGTCCTGCCTGGCCTTCGAGCCTTGTCTCTCGTCCTTCGCGAGAGGGTCGCCTTGTCGATCTCTCGCAGGGGGGGCGCCTGCCGGCAGTGAACCCCCTGCACGTGCCTCCAGACAACGATGCCATCACGGGGCAGCATCGCGATTCGTTCGCATGGGATACGCTGCGGGTCATTCTCGAGGGAACCTCACCCCTCGAGCTGCCTGCCATGGCTGTGGCCACCCGCGAAGACGCGCACGCCTTTCTCCGGCACTACGGCTTCGACCTGAACGACGCCGATGATCTCCGTGACGCGTGGCAGATCCACGACGACGCGGTGCGCTTCATCCGGACCTATCTCGTGAGCGCGCATGGCTCGACGAGCGGTCTGACGCTGCCCGAGTCGGCGGTCGCGCCG
>RGZZ01000041.1 GCA_010028905.1 Pseudomonadota bacterium
GCGCGTCATCATGCGCCTCGAAGACCTCGATCTGGGACGCGTTCGAGAGGGCGCCCACGATGCGGCGCTCGACGACCTCCGCTGGCTGGGCATGGACTGGGATGGCCCCCCGGCGATACAGTCGCGCGACCTCTCACCCTATCGCGAGGCACTCGACAGCCTGGCCCGCCAGGATCTTCTGTTCCGCTGTGATCGATCGCGCGCGGAGATCCGCCTCGCCGCCAGCGCCCCCCATGCGGAAGACGGCGAGACTCGGTACCCGCCGGCGCTGCGCCCACCGCCTCCCTGGCCCCGCACCATAGACACCCTGCAGGCGAACTGGCGCCTGCGGGTCGAGCCTGGTCGCGAAGCGGTGCACGACCAGTTGCTCGGCGACCACGTGTTCGACCCCGGCCTGGAGGCCGGAGACCTCGTGGTCTGGACGCGACAAGGCGTTCCTTCCTATCAGCTCGCCGTGGTGGTGGACGACGCGCGCCATGGAATCACCGACGTGGTGAGAGGCGACGATCTGCTTCCCAGCGCTGCCCGGCAGCAGCGCGTCGCAAGGGCCCTCGGCCTCCCCCACGCGCGCTGGTGGCACGTTCCCCTGGTCTACGACGGTGACGGGAAGCGCCTCGCCAAGCGACACGGCGCGCACAGCCTGGCCCGTCTGCGCGCGGATGGCGTGCCCGCGCAACGCGTGATCGGGTGGTGCGCCCACAGCCTGGGCCTCGTCGACACCCCGGATCCTATCACAGCGGATGCGCTCGTCGGCCTCGCCACGCCAGACGCCGTGCGTGCCGCCATCGCCGCCACGCGCGCATCCCGTGTGGTGTTCGCGCCCGAGATGCTCGACTGAGCTCTCCGACATCTCCCTGACGCCCGCGGCTCGAGCGCCCTCACGATTAAACCGTGCCCCCGCGCAGCCTCACCTGTTCACACCGTCTGACGAAAACGGCAACAAGGTTCACATCATCACCGCTTCCCCGTGCCCCCCGACGGCCTACGATGAAGACACGAAAGCGAAGAACCGGCACGAAGGAAGCAGATCATGCAAGATGCATCCATGCACGGATTCCGTGCGCACGCTCCCATGCCCCAGATGCACCACACCCAGGGCAGCGCTCCTCGTGGCGCCGCCGACGGCGCCTCCAACCCGCTCACCCAGCTCGCACACCTCTTTCACGGCATCTTCGGTGCCGGCAACTTCCAGGGAGGCGGCAGAGGTGCAGGCATGACGATGGCCCCATCGGTGGGGAACTTCGGGCAGGGCAATGGAGCAGGAGCGAGCGCCTCCCCTCCCCCGGCCCCTGACGCTGGCGCGTCACGGGAAGGACAGGGCAGCGCGCGCAGCACGTACAGCAGCGATCGCGGCGCGTACAGCAGCGATCGCGGCGCGTACAGCAGCGATCGCGGCGCGTACAGCAGTGCCCGCAGCACATCCGGCAATGAGCGAAGCACGTTCAGCAGCGAGCACAGAGGCACCGGCGCCACGCGCCCGGCCACGCGCATCTTCGACAACCCGAGCGACGCAGGGCTCTCGACCTATGGGCACAGCGGCGGAATCTGGCTCAACAACCCGAACGGCGACGCGGCGGCGGTGTCGCGCGCGGTGAATGCGGCCGGTGACAAGGCGCCGGTGTTCGTGCAGTACTCGGTTCCGGGACGAGACAACGGCGGTGCGTCTGCGGGCGGCGCGCGCAGCGCGCAGCAGTACCTGCGGGGGGTGGAAGCCAACGCCAAGGCCATCGGAAACCACAATGCCGTTGTGGTTCTCGAACCCGATGCGCTGGCCATGGGCAAGAGCCCCCAGCTCATCAAGCAAGCGCTCGAGACCTACAAGAAGAACGCGCCCAACGCAAAGGTTCTTCTCGACGCCGCCCACTCGCAGTGGATGAAGGGGCCGCAGATGGCGAACCTGCTCAAGTCGGCCGGCATCGACAAGGCCGACGGCTTCAGCAGCAACGTGTCGAACTACCACAGCACCGCCGATGAGAAGGCCTACGGCAATTCCATCCGCCAGGCGCTCGGCCCCGGCTACGCCAACCTCCCCCAATACATCGACACCAGCCGCAACAAGAACGGCGACGGCCTGAACAGCGCGGGGCGCGTCACGTGGGGCGACCCGGTTCGCGCTCGCAACGGTCCCGTGGCCACGGGCCTCCCTCCCGGCACCGCCATCGACGCCAAGACCACGGCGCTCTGGGTGAAGCCCCCTGGGGAGGCCGACGGCCTGCGCTTCCGCGCGGGTCAGTACGTGGGCACGCGGCTCGTGCAGCGGGGCTGAGCGCCCCCCGGTTCACCGAGCCGTGTAGACGCGCCCCTCCACGGGTGTCACGGGGTCATCGCTCTCGGCCACGTCGAAGCGCATCGGAAACGACTCGCTGTCGATCCCGTCGATCGGCCGAAACACCATGAAGTGGAGATGCGGCTCACTGGCATACCCCACGTCGCCCGAGCGCCCGAGAACGTCACCGGCCCGCACGCGGTCCCCCGCGCGCACATTCACCCCGCCCCGTTGGAGATGCACATACTCGGCACAGCTGCCATCGGAGTGGCGCACGATCACCTCGTTGGTGAAGGGGGCCAGCGCGGGGTCCGGCGCGCTACGCGTGTAGCGATCGATGGTGTACACCACCTCGCCGTCACGGGCGGCCCTCACCTCTGTGCCGCGTGGCATCTGGAAATCGACCGCATACCGCTGCGCACCGTGATGGCTGAAGGTGCCATCGAAGCCCTGCAGCACCTTGAACCGCTGGCCGGCGGCAAACGGCAGGCGGTACACAGCCCGCAGATCCGGATGGGCGTCTGCGCTTCCGAGTCGAACGTTCCACAGGTAGTGATAGCGCCACCGTGACCCATCGCGAGGCAGCAGCACCCGGAATGCGGTCGCCGTCGAAGCGCCGGGCAGCACGAAGGTGCGCGGCTGTTCACGATCGGCCTCTACGTTCTCGGCCACGTCGAGTCTCAGCGTGACGGTGACCTCAGCGGTCACCAGATTCTCGACGACGAGCTCGACGTCGCGCCCCACGTGCCGCTCGTGGACGCGCACAAGCGGAGGAGATTCCTCAGCGCCGGCGACCCCCGTCGCCACCACGAGAGCCAGGAGGAGCAGCGCAAGCGCGCGCGTGTACCGACGCGTCACTTCGACTTCGTCTCCGGTGACGCGCCTGGCATCGCGTCGGCGGCGGGAGGCCCCGCGTCGGCGGAAGATGCGCTCGCCTCGGCTTCCAGCGCCGCCTTCTGCGAAGGAAGGGGAAGCGCGGAGATGAGCCCTTCGCGCAACAGGGTGCCATACACCGCGAGATTGAGCGCGGTGCGGGTGGCGCCCCAGTGCTCGGCGCTCGCCACCCAGGCGCGCACCTGCAAGATGAGCGCCTTGTCGGTGAACTTGATGAACAGGCACGCGGGCGCCGGATCGCTGATGATGTTCTCGACCTTGCTGGCCTCACTCACCAGGAGATCCATCACCGCCTGGGCGTCGTACCCGTTGGGAATCTGCACCTCGATCTCGAGACGTCGCTGCTGATCAGCGAACGTGTAGTTCACCACGTTGGCCGACAGCAGGGTGCCGTTGGGAAGGATGATGTCACTTCCATCTGACGCGTGGAGCACGCTCGCCCGGAGCCCGATGTGGGTGAGCACGCCTCGGTTGCTCCCCATCTCGATGACGTCACCGATCTTGACCGGACGCTCGAACAGCAGTATGAGCCCGCTCACCAGGTTGTTCACGATGGTCTGCAGACCGAAGCCGAGACCCACGCCAAAGGCGCTGGCCAGCAGGGTGAAGCGCGTCATGTCGACGCCCAGTGCACCCAGGGCCAGCAAGAAACCCACCAGCACCATCACGTAGTGAAGCACGGTGGAGATGGCGAAGGGCACACCGTTTGGCAAGGAGAGCCGCGGATAGACGTCGTGGTGGAGAAGCGCGAGTATCACCTTCGAGCAGACGAACGCAGCCGTGAGCGTGAGCACGAAGAGCACGATGGTGATGGGGGTGATGCCCGTCCACCAGAGATCGGTCTGCGCCCAGCGTCGAAGCGCGCCCTCAACTGCCCCCTCGAGCGGCGTCTGGAGCACCAGCTGGCGCAGCCAGAGCAACAGGGCCATCACCCCGAACAGGTAGTGCGTTCCCTTGATCAGGCTCTTTCGATGGTGCACCACCGCGCCCAGACGCACCAGCGGCGGCACCATCGTCACGTAGAGCACAAGCGTATCGAGAAGAACGAGCGCCACGCTGAAGAGAAATCCGAGGTAGACAGGCGCGATGGCAAGATTCATGAGATAGCGGCTCAGATTTGTGAGCCCCGTGACATTGGCAGCCGTGGCACAGGACACCCCCAGCAGCAAGTACCACGTCATCGTGCGCAGGAAGCGAACCGCCGATGGCTGCGTGGGCTTGACGGCTTCGAGCCGACCAGAGCGGAGCAGCCAGATGGCAAAGCAGATGAGCATCAGCTGCTCGATGGTGAGCACAAAGCGAAACGCGCCCATCGCCGACAGCGTGAGGTTTCGCATCACGTCAAAGGTGCTCGAGCCGATCAGCAGGTACAGCGCCACGTGCAAGCGCGTGTCGAGAACGGGCCGAACAACGACGATGGCGCTCACGAGGCCCATGACCATGAACAGGAACGAGAAGAGGCGTGGAGGCGCCGGGTAGAGCGCTGCCACGGCGAGCAGCGACATGATGACCGCGGTGGCAAGCGGATTGCGAACCGCGGCCAGCGTCGTGCTCCCGCTGACGTCCTCGCGATCGAAAGCGCGCTGTGCGAAGCGTGTGAGCAGGAAGAGAAACAGGATCACGACCGCGTGCCCGAAGAGCGACTGACGGTGGGTGATTGCGTAGGTCACAATGAGGTCGACGCGTGAGGCCATCGCCAGCCAGACCTGGTTCAGCCCTCCCTCCACCGAGAATGCACCCGAGCCCCAGATGGGCATGGTGTCACGAACCAGCAGGCGCTTTGCCGCTTGTCGGCTGTTGCTGAGAAGGCGGCTGCTGAGATCTTCGTAGAGAGAGTCGGTCTCAGAGAGCTGGTTCTGCATCGACAGGGTATGACGCATCCACTTCTCCGCCTGCTCCTGGGTGTTCGAGATGAGCAGGCAGACCGACCGCACGTTGTCGAGAACGTCGGAAGGTGCCGAACCGTCGAGCATCGAGCGCAAGGTGACCTGCCAGAGCACCGCCATCTGAGACAGCTTCTGCTTGTCCGCGTCAAGCAGCGTGAGTCGAGCCGTGAGCGCGCGCTGCCAGACCTCGAGATTGGCGCACATCGAACGCAGATCGACGATCAGCACCTGAACGGTGTCAAATGAGGGATCGCGACGCGTGGTCTCTTCGACGTGCCCGTGGAACAGACGGATGTTCTCGCGCAGGAGCCGAAGCTCGCTCTCGATGCCATTGAGCTCGGTGTCCTCGCCGAGCTCGACACGCATCTTCTCGAGCGTCGACCGCGTGGATTCTGCCTTCTCGACAACGATGGAGATGGGAATGGGCGTGGGCCCCGTGGCAGGAACGACAGGCGCTGAAGAGGGCGCGGCCCCAGGCCCGCCGGAAGGCGCGGCAGACGGCACAGCGGCGGGCTTGCCGAAGGTTGTGGAAAAGTGAAGGGGGGACGGCGTGCCGGCAGCCTTCGCGCTGGAGCCAGCCGAGGATGACGCGGCGGGCTCGGGCGACTGGGCCCCAGCCTCGCCGCAGCGCAGCGCGCAGACGGCCGCGATGAAGACGATGACCGATACGAGACGAAGGAAACGACGAATCATCAAGGCCTCTTCGGGGGAATCGGGCCGCCTCCCGGACGGTCGTTCGACGTGCTGGCGGCAAGGTAGCCCACGAACGGATCGGTGCGCCCCCCTTTCGGGATGAGCAGGAGCGAGGCGTTGCTGGCCAGCAGGCGCTGGATCTCGAGGATGTCGAACAGCGCGTCGGCCACCTGCGGGTCGCGCTGAGAGATCTCCTGCAAGGCCGCGCCCACGATCTGGGGACGAATGGCCGCTGCCCGGCCGAACTCCACCGACGCTTCGCGCTCCGCCGTGCTGGTGATGAGACTGACCTGGTTGGCGCCGTCCTGGCTGATGGAGCTCGTCACCTGGCGCAGCCGATTGGTGACCTTCTCCTCGATCTGGCGAATCATCACCTTGTCGCGAAAGTGCACCTTTCGCACGTAGACCGAGCCGAGCAGATACCCCCACTCGTGCGAGTGCGGCGAGACCTCGGCGCGCACCGTGCGGCTCATGGCGTGGCGGTTCTCGAGCATGTCAGACAGCTTCATGTTCGACAGGCACCGCACCGTGGCGCTGCTGACGTTGGCCGCAAGCGAGCCGCGGGGATTCACGTTCTTGAAGAGGTAGGCCAGCGGATCGCTGATGTACATCTCGTACCACACGCCGATGCCCATGGGGGCGCCTTCCTCGGAGTTCACCGGCTGGCTGCGCAGGTACTCCTGGTCGAGGCGCATGTCCACAACGTGACGGCGTCCCATGAGGCCGACCAGCAATGCCCGAGGGCCCAGCTCGAGAAACGGGATGTGCGCGCCCGGCTCGTCGATGATTCCGATGATCTGACCGGAGAACGTGTAGACCACGGCCTCACGCTCGTGCACCACGACGAACAGCCCCATCCACGCGAGCAGCCCGGCAAGGACAGGCTCGAGAATGAACAGCGCGATGAGGGTGAAGATGAATTCGTTCATGACTCCACCTCCAGAACCACGCGGCCGGCTTTTTCGATGAGGCCCAGGCGGAGGTTGCGCACGTAGTTGGGCACCGCGTTCGGCCCGCTCTGCTGGAGCCCTTCGAGCTGGTCGGCCATGGCGCGCAGAGGCTCGACCTCGGCCTGCGCTTTCAGGGTCTCGATCTCGACCGCGCGTCTCGACTGCACGATCTTCTGATCGGCCGCGGCCCGCGCCAGACTGATCTCCGACGAGACCTGGTTGTGCGCCGTGTTGATGGCCGCAAGCGCCGACTCCACATCATCCGGAGGGTCGATGCCGGTCACCAGGGCGGCGTTCAGCTTGATGCCGTAGCGCGCCTCGGACACGCTGGTCTCATGCTCCATGTGCTCGTTGAGGAGACGGAGGTTCTTGCGCAGATCGTTGATGGAGATGGCGCCGATGTTGTCATCGTCAGCCTGGGGCGACTCGAAGTTGGCAATGCGCTCACGCAGCACGGCGTGGATGTAGCCCATGATGTGGGCCCGCGGGTTCTTGATGCCGAAGAGAAACGCGTAGAGGTTGCTCTCTGAGACGGTGAAGCGTATCTGCCCCGACAGCTCGGTGTTCAGCTGGTCCTTGGTCACGGCCTCGAGAATCTGCCCGCCGCGGTTGGCCGATGGGTTCTCCGGGTCATACCCGAGGCTCACCGTCTCGGTGGCCACCGAGGCCTTGTAGACGCTCTCCCAGGGCCAGCGGAAGTACGGCCCACCCGGCGGGATCACCCGCACGCGCGGGTAGGCGTAGCGCTCCGCCTCGTCTGGCGAGAGAGCGGGATCCGGCGGGCTGCCCCTTTCCTCGAGGCGTTCGGCGCGCCCCCACACCGTCTTGACCGCGCGCTCGTTCTGCTCCACCGAGTAGAACCCGTTGAGCAGGCAGCGCACGACAAACCAGGCCAGGAACCCCAGTATCACTCCCGTCATGCAAACCGTCCTCCAGTTGTTTTGAACGCGCCAGCGCGCCAGGCTCGTGACAGTGGCCTGAAACGAGATTGCAGCCCACGCCGCGCGAGAAGATGGCGTTCGAACTCATTCCTTCGGCGTGATCTTGAAGCTGTTGAAGAACTTCCAGGCGCGCGTCGGAATCGACTTCTCGTGCGTGATGGCATAGGCTGAGTACACCGTCGTATGGTTCACGAAGTAACGTCCCCGATGAAGGCGGCCTTCAGGCAGAGTCAGCTCGTAATCACACGCCGCGAACTTGAACCCTTCGAGTTTGCGCATCCAGTTGGTCTTTCCATTCAGGGCCTTCGCCATGTTTGCGATGGACTCATCGAACGAGAGCTCAGACCAGTGAGATCCGTCGGTCAGCTTGCGAAAGTCAGTGGCGTGATACACGTCAACCATGTAGACCGTACCATCCGACAGGTCCTTGCAGACCCAGGTCTGAGAGAGGTAGGAATTGCCCGCGTCGTTTGTTCCCTTTTTTGATTCTGGTCCTTGCAGCGGAGCGGGAACACTCACTGAGAACTCTTCAGCCGTGAAGGTCTTCCACGACTCTGACCCATCGACCGGCATCTCGGCGTGACGCACGAAACGCAGCACATCACCAACCCTCGGCGTCCCCTTGAGGGTGCCCTTGGGAAGCAGGGTGCAAGAGCCCTTGCCCACCTTCACCACCATGGCCTCGCCGATGGGCTTCCCCTTCTGAACGATGGTGAAGATGTCACGAGACTCGACTGCGGCTTCTGGACCAAACGCGCCTCGAATCGTCGCCTCAGACGACGCATAGGCCGCCACGCTGCCCTCGGGATCAGCACCCTGCTGCTGCGCCCAGGCCCCCCCCACAAGTCCCAGACAGAGCATCAAGACCAGCACGCTCGAACGAACCCACATGAAAACGTTCTCCCCTCTGAAATCGACCGTTGACGAAGAGGTCACCGCTCATCGCACAACCGCCCACGCGACGCCTGGGTCGGAGGCGCCTTGAGCGGTCTGCCTGCGGTGCTGTAGAGTCGAAACGACTCGAAGAAGCGCGTGGCGGGGCGTCGGGGAACCTCGCGATACTCGGAGATCACGTACAGCTGATACCAACGTCGATCGGTGACGAAGATGCGAATACGTCCCCAGAGGTCGGTCAGCGTCACATCGCCCTCCACACCTTGCATCCCCTGAAAGACCAGGGGGCGTGAACCCGCCACACGATATTCGCGCTTCTTCAGCTCCTGACGCACTGCGTCACTGTTCTGCCGAGCCACGTCGCTCTCCAGGAAGCCGACCGGAATCTCGAACCACAAGACCTTGAAGGTGAGGCGGTGCGTTACGTCGGTGAAGCTCTCGATGTTCTCGGTGATGGTGAAAGGTCCACGCTTCTCGACATATCGGAAGCTCTCATGATGACGCGGGGCTGTGATGGTGAATCCGGCATCCGGATGGCTCCAGGCAATCCAGTCAGAAGCGCCCGCCGCAGGGGTCGCAGACCGTTCGACCACAAGGCGGTCACCCAGCCTGGGCGAGCCGAGAAAGCCCTCGCTGGGACCACCGCTGACACGGGTCGCGGTCACCGCGCGAACGACCACCTCACCGATGGCCTCACCGTCACGCTCGAGCGTGAACCTGTCACCCACTGCCGGCGTGCGCCCGCTGAAGCGGACGTCAAACGTACGATCGAGGTTTACACGAACCACGGTTCCGACCAGCGCATCGACACCCCAGGCGGGTGAGAGGGCCAGGAGCAGCAAGAGCAGCAATCCACCAGCGCAAAAAACGCGGAAAGACCCTGTTCCAATGTGGCGCATGACCCGCCGGATTCGACAGAAGGTCGGCTTTCCCTAGCCTTCGCACAATCGTAATCGCAGGTTCCTGCGACCCGCTCTAGAATCCCCTCCCCCCATGCGAACCTCATGGAGAAGCGCCGGAGACGTGAGCGCGTCTCTCGGCCTCACGTTCGACAACGTCGCCCAGCTCATCGTCTTCAGCGGCATCCTCATCAACGTGTTCGGCTATCCGGCCGATCTCGTGCTCACCCGCATGCTGCCCGGCACCGCATTCGGGGTGCTCGTGGGCGACGCGATCTACACCCTCATGGCCGTGCGCCTGGCGCGCCGCACGGGTCGCGACGATGTCACCGCCATGCCGCTGGGCATCGACACCGTGTCGCTGTTCGGGCTCACCTTCGGCGCGCTGGGCCCCGTGTACGCGCGCACCCACGACGCCATGCTCTCGTGGCACGCAGGCATGGCGCTCATGGTTTGCATGGGGCTCTTCAAGCTTGCCGTTTCGATGTTCGCGACACGCATCCGCGACATCGTACCGCCCGCGGCCATGCTGGGCACCCTCGGCGCCATCGGCCTCGTGCTCATCGCGTTCGTGCCGGTGCTCAAGCTCGTGACCGTGCCCGAAGTGGGCATCGTCGCGCTGTTCGCCACGCTGCTCGTGCTGCTGCGCCCACCCGCCTGGCGGGTTCCACCCGTTCTGGTCGTGGTGGCGGCGAGCGCCACGCTGTACGCCTGCGTGACAGCCGTGGGGCTCATCGGGCCGGCCACGACCGAAGGCGCGACAGGCTTCGCCCTCACCCTGCCCCTCCCCACCCTCGGATTCTTGAACGGCTTGAGTGCTGCGCTCCCCTACCTGCCCCTGGCCCTGCCCTTCGCCCTGGCCACCGTGGTGGGCGGCATCGACAACACCGCGTCCGCCGCGGCCGCGGGCGATGACTACGATCCGCGAGAGATCGTGGCCGTCGAGGGCGTCTCCACGTTGATCGCCGGACTCGTGGGCGGCGTGGTGCAGACCACCCCCTACATCGGGCATCCCGCCTACAAGCGCATGGGCGCGCGGGCCGGCTACACCCTGGCCACGGGCCTCTTCGTGGGGGTGGGCGGCATGTGCGGGCTGCTGGCGTGGACCGTGCACACCGTGCCCGAGGTCGTGGTGACCCCCATCTTGATCTACATCGGCCTCGAGATCGCGTCGCAGGCGTTCCACGGCGTGCCCACCCGCCACGCCCCCGCGGTGGCGCTCTGCTTCATTCCCGTGCTGGCTGATCTGCTGCAGATCGTGGGCGGCCAGCTGCTGGGCGGCGCCACGCCGCAGGGACCGGCGGCCGACCTGTGGAAGGCCGTGGGCCTGCTGTCGAACGGCTTCGTGTTCTCATCGCTGCTGCTGGGCGCGACCCTGTCGCTGCTCATCGATGCGCGCCCCCGCGCCGCGGCCGGCGTGCTCGGGCTGGCTGCCGTGGCCGCGCTCTTCGGGCTCATACACTCTCCCCTGCCCGGCGGCGCCCTGCTGCTGCCCTGGGCAGGTACAGACACCACGCCCTATACCTTCGCGGCGGGGTATGCCCTGGCCGCCCTCGTCGTGCTCCTCATCGGAGCACGTGAGACGCAAACCGACAACGGCGCAGGCTGAGGCGCCCGCTACGACGCCTGCTCCGCCCCCTGCTCGAGCATGGCCTGCAGCGCGCGGTAGTCGGTCTTGCCGCTGCCCAGCAGGGGAACAGCCTCGATGCGCTCGACCCGGCGGATGTTGTGCAGGGCCGAGAGACCCGCCTCGCGCAGCGCGCCGTTCGCCTTCTCACGATCGATGTCGCCCACCGTGTAGAGCACAAGCTCAGGGCGCTCACCCGCGGTGGCCACCACCGCCAGCGGAGGACCGTCATTCCCCGAAACAGGGAACGCCTTCAGCAGCACCGACTCGACCGCGGGCAGCGAGATCATCTCGCCCCCGAGCTTGACGAAGCGCTTTAGCCTTCCGCGAAAGGTGAAGATCCCATCGGCGGCCCGCGTCACCAGGTCGCCGGTGCGATACCAGCGCCGCCCCGCGTGCTCGACGAACGGATCCGGCGCTTCGCCGAGATAGCCGTTGAAGACAGTGGGACCCGCGAGCATGAGCATGCCCTGCTGCTCGTCGCCCACAGGCGCGTGGGTCTCGACATCGAGCACCACGTGCTCGAGGCTCTTCAAGAGCCGCCCGATGGTGTTGGGCCGCGGATCTTCGGGGATGTTGAGCGCCACCACCGGCGAGCACTCGGTGATGCCGTACCCCTCGAGGATGCGCGCCCCCGGGCACTGCTCAGCCACCAGGTCGTACAGGCGCGGCGGACACTCCTCGGCCCCGGTCACCGCCAGGCGCAGCGACGACGCCTGTTGCTTATTGGCTGCCCGCAGCATGCCGTTGAGGAAGGTGGGCGTGGCCAGCGCCAGGGTGGCTTTGTAGGCCCCCAGGGTCTGGGCGAGCACCGGCCCCTCGGTGGGGTTGGCATGGAACACGGCCGGCAGGCCTGCGGCCAGCGACAGCACCATGTTGCCGGACAGGCCGAACGAGTGGAACGGCGGCAGCATGGCCAGCAGGCGGTCGCGTCCCGACACCGCCGATTCGACCATGGCCAGCACGTCGTGGAGCTGGCTGAGAATGTTCGCGTGGGTGAGGGGCACCGCCTTGGGCAGGCTCTCTGAACCGCTGGTGAACAAAATGGCGGCGGTCTCGGTCACCTTGGCGCTGCGCAGGCTGCGCCACGACAGACGGCTCTGCAGCGCCGCCTTCAGCTTGTCGAGCTTGCCCAGGGCCGCGCCCATGTCCTCGAGATAGACGAACCGCTCCTCGACCCCCGTGAGGTCGAGGCCCTGCTGCTTGAGCTTCGTGACCAGGGGCTTCACCGTGATGATGCGCTCGGTGCCTGTGAGCGCAATGCCGTGCAGCAGGTTTCGTCGCCCCACGGTCCAGTTGAACATGACGGGGGTGCGACCGGCGAAGAGCACCGTGAGGTACGACAGGCAGGCCGCCACGGTGGCGGGCAGCATGATGCCCACGCGCTCGCCGGACATGGCCTGCACCGCGGGCCGCAAGGCGAGCACGCCGGTGATGAGATCGTTCCAGGTCTTCACCCCGCTGACGGTATCGGCCACGATGGCGCTGCCCGGTGCCCGGGCCGCCTGGGCAAGAAAGGCCTCGGCGATGTTCTTCGCGCCCGGCGCCACCGAAAGCTTGCGGTCGCTCTCGGCCTTGAACCAGTGCGCCGGCGGGGGATGCACCCACACCTCGGCGCGGGCCATGGCCTCGCCGGTGGCGGCAAGAAGCACGTCGGCCACCGTGCGCAGCGAGTCGGTGTTGCCCTGGGGAAAGCCGAACTCGGACTCGAGCCACACCATGAGGTCGGCCCGCACCAGGCTGTCGAGCCCCAGGGTCTGGGCCAGCAGATCGTCTTCGTGCAAGGTCTTGGCGCCGCTCAGCTCCTTGAGCTTGCCCTCGACCAGCTGGCGCGTCGCGAAGGGCACCGTGTCGGCGCTGACGCGGCCGCCGCCCCAGTCCGGATCGGCCATCTCGCGCACGCCGCCGCGCTCCCAGATGGTGTAGGGCACGTAGGTGGCCGCCGGCGCGTCGACATTGTACCACGCCTCGAGCCAGGGGTTGATGACGGTGCGATCGGCCACGCGCGGGAAGTCGGTGGGCTCTTCGAAGGTGATGTCGACCCGCCGCTTGGGAGCGAAGAAGATGCCGCTCGAGAGCAGTTGGCCCACGCTGCGCTTTGCAATGGCCGCGATGTCCGGGTCGCGACCGCAGTGCAGCGAGAAGCTCGACCCCCACAGGCCGCGGGTGCGCACCAGCACGACGCGCACATCCGGGAGCTCGCGCAGGATGGTCTCGACCGCGCTGGTGCCCCGCACCACCTCATTGCGGCTGCGCAGGGTGCCGCCGGCGGGATACAGGATGACGTTGTCGCCCGCGCGCAGCGCCTCGACGCTCTGGGCCAGCACCTCTTCGATCTTGGACGCGGCGTCCTTGCCGTAGCGCGCCACGGTGGGGATGCGGAAGGTGCGCACCTGCTGGGCGAACCAGCGGATGCCCGGGAGATCGACGGCGTCGGCGTCGGCGAAGGGGCGAGGATTGAAATCGGCCATCAGCGACGTGGTCACGATCACCGGATCGATGAGCGCCGGATGGGTGGGCAGGAACAGGATGCCCTTCGTGCCCCGGGCCTTGATGGCGTCGAGATGGTGAAGGTGGATGTCGTAGCGCAGGCTCAGCAGCCCGAGCAAGGTAGAGCGAATCGCGTTCAGCATGCCTGAGAGATTGGCGGTGGGGCCCGCTGAATCCCGCTCAGCGCGCCCGCGCGCCGAACGCCACACGGACAGGGCGAGCGCCTGCGGGCGGCTTCAGCGCGCCCGCGCGTCGAACGCCACACGGACAAGGCGAGCGCCTGCGGGCGGCTTCAGCGCGCCCGCGCGTCGCCCTGTTCAGAAGTAACGAACTCGGCGTATGAGCCCTCGAAGGCGCGCAGGCCACCGTCGCCGATCTTGAAGACGCGGTTCGAGACCTGCTTGAGGAAGTGGCGATCGTGGCTCACCAGCAGAATGGTGCCCTCGAACTCGCAGAGGGCGTCGAGCAGCACCTCGCGCGAGCCCATGTCGAGGTGGTTCGTGGGTTCGTCGAGCACCAGCAGGTTCACCGGGCTCGAGAGGATCATGGCCAGCACCACGCGGCTCTTCTCGCCGCCGGAGAGCACCGAGATCTTCTTGTGCACGTCGTCGCCGCTGAACAGGAAGCACCCCAGCAGCGCGCGCACCTGGCCCACGGTGGCGGAGGGCATGGCCTCGTATACCTGCTCGAAGACCGTCTTGCTCGGATCGAGGCGATCGAGGGCGTTCTGGCTGAAGTAGCCCATGTTCACGCTCGACCCCAGCGCCGCGCTGCCATCGGTGGGCTCGGTGGCCTGGGCGATCATCTTGAGCAGCGTCGACTTGCCCGCGCCGTTCACCCCCACCACCGCCACCTTGTCGAGGCGCTTCACCATGGCGTTCACGTCGCTGAGCACGCGCTTGTCGGAGCCGTCGGGGCGCGGCCACACCTTGCCAACGCCATTGAGCTTCACCACGTCTTCACCGCTTCGGGGAGGCTTGGGGAACTCGAAGCGCACGGTGCGCTGCTCTTCCGGAAGCTCGATGCGCTCGATCTTCTCGAGCTTCTTCACCCGCGACTGCACCTGCGACGCGTGCGACGCGCGAGCGGCGAAGCGGGCGATGAAGTTCTCCTCCTTGGCGAGCATGTCTTGCTGGCGCTTGTGCGCAGAGGCCTGCTGCTCGTTGCGGATGTTGCGCTCGCGCTCGTAGAAGTCGTAGTTGCCACCGAAGGTGGTGATGGTGGCGTAGTTCACCTCGATGATCTTGGTCACCACGCGGTTCATGAACTCGCGGTCGTGGCTTGTGAGGATGAGGGTGCCCTCGTAGCGGCGCACCCAGTCCTCGAGCCAGATGATAGACTCGAGATCGAGGTGGTTGGTGGGCTCGTCCATGAGCAGCACGTCCGGGTTCTGCACCAATATGCGCGCCATGGCGATGCGCATCTTCCACCCGCCGCTGAAGGTCTCGACGGCGTGGTTCTGATCTTCTTTCGGAATGCCCAGCCCCGTCAGGATGGCCTCGGCCTGGGTCTCGACCTCGTAACCTCCCGCCGTCTCGAAGTCATGGCGCACGTCGCCGTAGCGGTCGAGCACGCGCTGCATCTCGTCGTCGTCGAGCGGCTCGGAGAGCTTCGCCTCGAGCTCGGCGATCTCGGCCGCCAGGCGGCTGATGGGACCGGCCCCGTCGAGCACCTCTTGCAGCGCCGAGCGACCGCTCATCTCGCCCACATCCTGCGAGAAGTACCCGATGCGGATCTTCGTCGGCACCGACACGTGCCCGTCTTCGATGCCCTCCTGACCCGTGATGATGCGAAACACCGTCGACTTGCCGGCGCCGTTCGGCCCGACGAGACCGATCTTCTCCCCCGGGTTGGCCTGGAACGAGGCGCCGGCATACAGCGCGCGTCCGCCGAACGACTTGGTGACGTTGGAGAAGTGGATCATGACAGGCCTCCGTGGGGAAGTGTGAAGGGCGCGCGAATGACGCGCTGCGTCTGGATGGACGGCCTCATGTTAGGGCTGTCCCCCCAAAATCCTCCGCGCGAAGCGCGGAGGCACCTTGAAGCTACGCTCAGGGCGCGCGGGCGTCAGCGCACGCGATAGGTCAGCACGTGATATGGCTTTGACTGCAGCCGTCGGAAGCCCTCGAGGTCAGCGCTCTCGTGCTCCTTACCCCAGCGCCCCTCTTGCTCGAGCGCGCGCGCCATGGGTGCATATCCCAGCTCCTCGGCCAGGTCGGGCCGCAGCGTGAACACCACAACGCCCCCCGGACGAACCACCCGCACCCACTCGCGCATGCAATCCGGCGCGGCGTGCGCCTGGGTCAGCACCCCGACCGAGACGAGCCCCTCGAACTGGTCGTCGCCGAACGGTAGCAGCGCATCGGCCCGCACCTGATGGAGCGATGCGTACACCCCGCGAGCCTCCGCGCGGGCCAACATCTCGCGTGACAGGTCGGCGGCGGACACGCGGGTGAATCCCCGCGCGTGCAGCGACTGGCCCACGAGTCCGGTGCCGGCGCCGAAGTCGAGCACCGGCGCCGCGATCGAGACGCGCTCGGCAAGAACCTTCGCCGCCTCCTCCGGACCGCCCCAGCCCAGATCCTCGGTCATGTCGTGGTCATAGGTGGCGGCCCAGACGTCGTAGGCCCGCTCGAGCTCTCCTGGAGAGACCGCGCTGTACACGCGCCCCAGGTTCTCTTGCAGCAGATCGTTGGTGGGTTGCATGGGTCGAGAGTTTACCGATGCGGCAAGCGCCCCCTGCAAGAGCCCGTGGCGCTCGGCTCTGCGGCCTCTGAGAGGCGACCGGTCGGAACAGTCGGAGCGATGTTAACATCACAGCGCAGACCTCGGGACGTCGGTGCAGGTAAGATGCGCCTCGACAGCCGTCACACCTCACCAGGAGCATCCCCCCGATGAACGCTTCCCTCGCCCTCCCCTCGCGCCTGCAGCGCACTCCCATGCCCGCGGCGGCGATCCCCCCCGCCGCCGCTTCCGACGCCACACACGACGCCGCGGCAACCACCGCCGCGCCGGTGGCTGTCCAGATCGACACCCTCGACGCGCCGCAGGTCTGGAAGGAGGGCTTCACGGGCAAAGGCATCGGCATCGCCATCCTCGACACGGGGGCGGGGCCGCACCCGGATTTCCGCAGCCGCCTCGTCGCCTTCAAGGACTTCGTTCACGCCGGCAGCACGCCGCCCGATGACGCAGACCCCGCCCACGCCTACGACGATGAAGGCCATGGCACGGCCGTGGCGACGGTCGCCGCGGGCGACGGCACCGCGGGACAGGCCATCGGATCGGCGCCCGGCGCCAACGTGATCAGCCTGAAGGCCGTGGGGTCTGACGGCATGGCCTGGGCCGCGAACGTGGTCAAGGCCATCGACTGGGCCGTAGAGAACAAGGCGCGATACAACATCCGCGTCCTGAACATGTCGTTCTTCCTCGATGACCCCAACGTGGCCGCGCACCAGCCCGTGCTCCAGGCCCTCGAGCGGGCCGCGGATGCGGGCATCATCCCCGTGGCCGCGGCGTCGAACGACGGCCCGAGACCCAGGTCGCTGCACACCATCGCGTCCTACCCCCACGTGGTGACGGTGGCCGCCTTCGATGCCCGGGGCACGCGCAAGCGTGACGATGACCGCATCGCCTCCTTCTCGAGCCGCGGCCCCGGCGATCACGGCGAGCTCAAGCCCGACGTCGCCACCCCGGGGGCCAACGTGGTGGTGGGAACCGTGCGCGGCGGGTACACGCGCTCCAACGGGACATCGTTCGCCTCCCCCATCGCCGCAGGGGTCATCGCCACCTGGCTCGAGGCGAACCCGTCGCTCAACGTGACCCAGGTGCAGCAGATCGTCGCCGAGACCTCGCACCCCCTGAGCAGCTACGACCACTTCGCCCAGGGCTACGGCGAGATGGATGCACTCGCTGGCCTCCACAAGGCCATCTCGATGCGCGAGCCACAGCCCACGGCCTGAGACGTCTGGTACTCCCCCGGTACTCGATTGTCACGTGATACCCCCGTATGCTGGTGGCACGGCGCCCGCGCTGACGAGAGAAAGCGCCACGGCACCGCACACCAGAGCCGGAGGAGCCGCCCGTGAACATCCAGCTGTCCGCACCCGCCACCGCCCGTTTTCTCGAAACCACGTCGAGCGCTGCCAGCAGCGCTGGGCCATCGACCCCCCTGTCCTCCGATCCCACGACGGGCCTGCACCTGGGAGGCTCCGAGATCACCGCCATGTGGCCGTGGGATCCCGCCCCGAAGGGCGACGTGGCATTCAGCTTCCAGATGCAGGATCAGTACGTGATGCCGCCGTCGACCACGATCGTTCACGGCGTGAAGGGCGGCGTGTTCACAGACCAGGTCGAGCTGAGAGACCACAAGCCGAAGCCCGTGAACGGCGCATACGTCTACGGGCCCGCGTCCATCGAGCTTCCGGCGACCCAGGCCTTCGCCACGGCCGCCAAGACCGTGGAGACGTTCGCGGGCGCATTCGGCACGAAGATCCCCTGGGCGTTCGGCGGCGCGAGACTCGGCATCCACCCGGACCAGGGTGACGATCTCAACGCGTACTACGCGCGAGACGACGCGAGCCTGAACTTCTTCCACGCCACGGACAAGGTGACCAACCGGCTCTTGTTCTCGGCCGGATCCGGCGAGGTCGTGGCCCACGAGGTGGGGCACGCCATCCTCGACGCCATGCGCCCCGACTACTTCAGCGCGTGGTCATCAGACGCAGGCGCCTTCCACGAATCGTTCGGCGACGTCACCGCCATCATCATGAGCCTGCTCGACGCGCGATCGCGCGCCAAGGCCATCGAGCAGACCGGGGGCGACCTCACGAAGCCCAACGTGATCGCGAACGTGGGAGAGGAACTCGGCGTGGCCATCAACCATGCCACGGGGCGAAACGCCACCGGCGGCGACTACACACGCACGGCACTGAACGCGCTGACGTGGCAGAACCCATCGACGCTGCCCTCGAACCCGAAAGACCCCAGCCAGCTGGGCAGCGAGTTCCACAACTTCTCGCGTCTGTTCACGGGAGCGGTGTATGACGTGATGGCGGGCATCAACGCACGCCACCAGCACGAGGGGATGTCGGCCGACGCCGCCCTCGAGCGAACAGGCCAGGACGTGCTGGCGCTGTATGCCTCGCTGATGAAGACCGCCCCCACCGGCGACTTCACGTTCAAAGACATGGCCGCCGCGCTGGTGGCCGCCGACCGCCGCTACCACGAAGGCACGAACACGAGTCTCATCGCGTCTGTGTTCAAAGCGCGAAAGATCCTCCCCGAAGACTTCGACCCGACGAAGGTCACCCTCGAGACCGCCTCGAGACCGGTCGCCGCCATCGAGACCGTGCTCCGGGGAGCCGACCTGGGACGCTTCGAAGGCGCGCGCGTCTCGACCCCGCTGTCGGGCTCGGCGCTGGTGCGGTCCGGCGAAGCAGAGCAGAAGCTCGAGTCCGATGTCAAGCGACTCATCGCGCAGGGGCGCATCCTCTACACGACACCCGATCAGATCGTGCGACCACGCGACCTGTTTGACGGGCAGGGGCGCCCCTACGTCGGCGTCGTGCGATGGCTCGACGGCCAGATGACCATCGAGCGCGTCAAGATCGCCAGCTGACCGCGTTGCGAGAGAGGCCCCCGCCGGAAAGACGCACGTGCGGCGTCGGACGTCGGGGGCCTCTCTCGCAACGCGG
>RGZZ01000042.1 GCA_010028905.1 Pseudomonadota bacterium
CGCGCTTTGCTCATGGCGAGGCGTCTTGTGCATCGTGTCCGTGTCGCGCGCTCGCCGGCCCGGGAGCCGATGAGGCCCAGGTCGCGATCAGGGCGTACCGTTCCCCGCTGGAATCGAGGCTGGCACGTCTGGCGCGTCGGCTGCGCCGGGCGGCACGGGCTTCGACGGTTCGTCTTCAAACGGGAAGTAGCGCACGTTGGTGAGGATCACGTTCTTGCGGCGCAGCAGGTAGAGCTTGATCCAGGCCCCGTAGTTGGCGTGCAGCAGTCCGTGCCACCAGCGGCTGCTCACCGATTCGGGAACCACCACGGTGATGTAGGTGTCGGGGCGCTCACGCTCCACCTCGTCGAGGTACGACAGCAGCGGGCTGATGATGGAGCGATAGGGCGAGTTCAGCACGACGAGGGGCACGTCCGGCGCCCACCGCTCCCAAGACTCCTTGATGGGCGAGAGGTCTTCCTCTGTGACCGAGATGTGCACGCCGCGCACGTCGCTACCGATGCGACGGCAGTACTCAAGCGCCGCGAGGACCCCACGGTGCACCCGCGGGATCAGCACGAGCACGGTGTTCGCGCGAGGGGACGCGGGAACCTCGTACCCCTCGGTGGAGAGCGCCGTCTTCATGCTGGCGTAGTGCTGCTCGATGGCGCGGAACATGGCGTAGAGCAGGCCGATGAGAATCGCGATGATCCAGCCGAACTCGCGCCCCTGGTTGTGCACGATGTCGACGATGATCTTCTCGTAGGCGATGGTACACATGACCAGGAACGTGGCCGTGGCGCCGATGCCGTTGATGATGGCCTTGCCCAGCCAGCCGCTGCTCCGCTCTCGCGCCCAGCGGGCAACCATGCCGGTCTGCGACAAGGTGAACGCGATGAACACGCCGATGGCGTAGAGAGGGATGAGCAGATCGGTGTTGCCCCGGAACACGATGACCAGCACCGACGACAGCACGCCGAGCATGATGATGCCGTTCGAGAAGGTCAGCTTGTCACCGAGGTTGGAGAGCTGGCGAGGCATGAAGCCGTCACGCGCCAGCACCGCGGAGAGACGCGGGAAGTCGGCAAAGCTGGTGTTGGCGGCCAGCACGAGAATGGCCACGGTCGACATCTGCAGCACGTAGTAGAACCAGGTGCCCTTCCCGAACACGATGGAGTTGAGCTGGTCGACCACGGGCGCACTGCCCTCGACGTAGACCACCCCTGTACGGGCCGCCAGAAGCGACATGCCCATGAACAGAACGCCGAGGATGACGGCCATCCAGACCAGCGTGGTGGCCGCGTTCCTCGACTGCGGCACGCGAAATGCCGGCACGCCGTCGGAGATGGCCTCGGTGCCCGTGAGCGCCGAGCATCCGCGTGAGAAGGCGTTCAGGAACAGGGCGATGCCCACCGCCGTGGTGGGCTCGATGGGGTGGAGCGGCGGATCGGCGGGATTGAGGGTCCACCCGAAGAGCGACGGGCCGAAGAACCCGAAGAAGAGCATGGTGAGCGCGCAGGCGATGAACATGTACGTGGGCACGGCGAAGATGGCGCCCGATTCCTTGAGCCCGCGCAGGTTGAGAATCGAGAGCAGCACGATGAAGCTCACGCACAGGAACACCTCGTGCCCCTTGAAGCCGTGCATGAACGGCACGGCCACCAGGTTCTGCACGCCCGAGGCGATGCTCGTGGCCACCGTGAGGATGTAGTCGATGAGGATGGCTGCGGCCGCGATGAGCCCCCAGCGCACGCCGAGGTTGTCCTTGGCGACGATGTACGACCCGCCGCCCTGCGCGTAGGCATAGACCGTCTGGCGATAGGAGAACGCCACGATGACGAGCAGCAGCACGATGGCCACCGAGATGTGCACCGTGTACATCAGGGCGCCCGCGCCCGCGGTCGCGAGGGCGAGCAGGATCTCCTGGGTGGCATAGACCGACGATGAGATGGCGTCAGATGCGAACACGGGAAGCGCGAGCCACTTCGGCAGGCGCGTGTGCTCGTGGTGCTCGGTGGGTATCGCCTTCCCGAAGAGCAGCTTGCGAATGGGGTTCGTGCTCTCGAGAGGGCTGTTGACGACGGTTGTCGTGCCGCCCGTGCGCGACGATTCCATGGTGTTCCTCCTGCGAGGCTGGCGCCGTTCCGCGAAAGCGAGGTCGGCGGCCTCGGTGGCGAGGGGTTCGCAGAACGGCGGGCGGGGTCCTCTCTCAAAAGAGCGGCCACCCTTCGCCCGGTGGGTCTAGTCGACCTTGCCTTGCGCCACCATCTTCTGCCACGACGAGCGCAGCCCCACGGTGCGATTGAACACCAGCGCCCCGGGGCGACTGTCCGGGTCAACGTAGAAGTATCCCTGTCGCTCGAACTGCACCCGCTCGCCCGGCTGGGCGACCGCCATCGACGGCTCGACGAAGCCCGTCAGCACGCGCATCGATTCGGGATTGAGGCAGGCCTTGAAATCCGGCTCCTGATCGGGCTTCTCGGCCGTGAAGAGGCGATCGTAGAGGCGCAGCTCGGCTGGCACGGCGTGCGCCGCAGACACCCAGTGAATGGTTCCCTTCGTCTTGCGACCATCGGGCGGGTTGCATCCGAGGGTCTCGCGATCAACGGTGGCGCGCAGCTCGACGATCTCGCCCTGGGCATCCTTCACCACCGACTCGCACCTGAGCAGGAACGACCACCGCAGACGCACCTCGCGCCCCGGCGCAAGTCGGAAGAACTTCTTGGGCGGGTCTTCCATGAAGTCGTCGCGCTCGATGTAGATGACCTTCGAGAACGGCACCTTGCGATGCCCCATGCGCTCCGGCTCGTCTGGGAAGTAAGGGGCGTCGATCTCGATGACCTCGTCGTCGCCGAGGTTCTCGACCACGACACGAAGCGGGTTCTGCACGGCCATGGCCCGCCGCGTGCGGGGGTTGAGATCGTCGCGCACCGACTCTTCGAGCATGTCGAGCTCGATCCAGCTGTCGGCCTTCGCCACGCCGATGCGCTCGCAGAAGGCGCGAATGGCCTCGGGCGGATAGCCACGGCGGCGCATGCCGGCCAGGGTGGGCATGCGCGGATCATCCCACCCGATCACCAGGCCGCTCTTGACCAGCTCGAGGAGCTTGCGCTTCGACATGACTGTGCCCTTCAGGTTCAGACGAGCGAACTCGATCTGTCGGGGGCGTGCGGGGAACGGATGGCGCACGTTGTCGATGCACCAGTCGTAGAGCGGTCGATGGTTCTCGAACTCGAGGCTGCAGAGGGAGTGCGTGATGCCCTCGAGCGCGTCGTTGAGGGGATGCGCGAAATCGTACAGCGGATAGATGCACCACGCATCGCCTGTGCGATGATGGTGTGCGTGACGGATGCGGAAGAGGGTCGGATCACGCATGTTGATGTTGGGAGAGGCCATGTCGATCCTTGCGCGCAGCACGTGGGTGCCATCGGGGAACTCGCCGGCCCGCATGCGCTTGAAGAGGTCGAGGTTCTCCGCGACCGGGCGGTCGCGGTACGGGCTCTCCTTTCCCGGTTCGGTGAGCGTTCCGCGATGGGCGCGGATCTCATCGGCGGTGAGGGAGTCGACATAGGCCTTGCCCTGTTCGATGAGGTCGACGGCGAAGTCGTAGAACCGCTCATAGAAGTCAGAGGCGTAGTAGAGCGTTCCGCCCCAGTCGAACCCGAGCCAGCGGATGTCGTCGCAGATGGCGTTGACGTACTCCACGTCTTCCTTGACGGGGTTGGTGTCATCCATGCGCAGGTGGCAGGTGCCAACATAGTCGCGCGCGATGCCGAAGTTGAGGCAGATCGCCTTGGCGTGGCCGATGTGCAGGTAGCCGTTGGGCTCCGGCGGGAAGCGCGTGACCACTTTGCCGTCGTTCTTGCCCGCGCGCAGCTCTTCGTCGATGATCTGTCGGATGAAGTTGCTGCCTGGGGCGCCCCCCTCGGAAGGCTCGGCGGTGGCGGCTGCGGTCTCGGTCGTCTCGGTCATGCCAGATCTCCTCTGCCCACCTCGGCGCTTCGGCGCGGAGGCGGTGAATCGGAGGAGAATTCGCACAAGGCGTCAGGCCCCCTCCCGAAAAGAGAAAAGCGCCCCGCACTGCGGAGCGCTCAGCTCTTGAACGAAGGGCGATCAGGCTGCCACGGTCGACGGCGGGGCAGGAGGGCAAGGCTCCTGCGAGGAGCCGTCACTCGGAGGGGGAGGCTCAGGCGCTGGCGTCGGATCGGGCGTGGGCGGAGGAGCGGGGGCCTGCACCGGGTTCTTCTCGATGATGAAGTCGACGAAGGCCAGGTCAGCCGAGCTCACGTCCTTGTACATGCCTTTGAACGCCTTGTAGTCCGGCTGGAACGAGCTGCCCATCTCGATGGTGAAGTTGAGCTTGCCGTTGGCCTGGTGGCAGGTCTCAGACGACCCGAAGGTGGGGTAGTCGAGAACGCTCTGATGGTAGTCATAGGCGTTGTTGCCCTGGGCCGCGTTCATGCGCGCGGCCACCGCGTCGTAGTCGGCCACGTTCTCGGGGATGTCCTCGGTGTGTCCCCACGGGCGCAGCAGCGAGCCGCCATAGCTGTGATGGTCGAGCACGCCCTTGATGTTGGGGCGCTGGTACTCGAGCTGCATCAGCGCGGCGACCTCGGGCTCCTGGCCGGGCTTGCCGCGGAAGGTGTCGCTGCCCGGATCGTCACTGGCGCCCACGTCGTCCCACGTGCTGCACGGGGTGTCGCCCTCCGCGCGGAAGTACTTCATGTGGTCGGGGTTGCCGTCCCAGTAGTTTCGGTTCAGATCGACGCCGTACTCGATGGGGGTGCCATGGCCGTTTCCGCTGCCCGGGCACTCGGTGTCGTACACGGGGGTGCGGTTCTTGCGCCACCAGCTGTCCTCGGTTCGGCTGTACTGGAAGCCATCGGGGTTCACGACGGGGATGAACCAGAGCTCGGCGTTGTCGAGACGGCGCTTCGCATCGGTATCGGTGCCGTACTTGTTGGCGAGATCCTCGGCCAGCTGCAAGGTCACCTCGGGGGTCATCCACTCGCGGGCGTGGTGGGTGCCGGTGATCACGACGCCCGGCTTGTTCGTGGTGTCGCCCTGCGCGTCAGAGGTGATCTTGAGCGCCCACACGTCACGGCCCTCGGCGGTCTTGGCGATGGACTGCATCTGCACGAGGTCGGGGTGCGCATCGGCCAGCGCGTGCATCTCCTGCTCCATCTTCTCGAGAGAGCGATATCCCTTGGCCGCGCGGTTCGGCGTGCCCTCGAGGTGCTGCTTGAACTCAAGAACAACGTCCTGCACGTTGACCTGTGCCTTGGGCAGGATGTCGTGGGTGCCTCGCAGGTAGGTCTCGATCTCGGCGTCAGAGCAGACCCCGTCGCCATCGGCATCGATCTGGGCGGCTTCACGCGCGTTGCGCGGGTGGACAGCGGGGGCGCTGCCGTCTTCGGCGGCCTGGAGCTTCCAGCTACGGCCCTGGGCGATGGTGCGGCTGTCGATGTTCGTCACGGCACAGTCCTCTACAGGTTGCTTGTGACGTGATAATATCATTAAACATCGACCGTTCGCGTTGCCAGCATGTTAACAGCGCGCAGCACACATCCGACCCGCCGGCACGCAGGCAGGGCCAGGAGCCCGGGCGGTGGAACCTCCCGACGTGCAGATCCCATTCTCCGACCTCCCCCTCTCTCCCCCGATGGGCGACCTCGCGCAAGACGACGCGGGACGGCTGACGGCCGGCCTGTTCGCGCAGGGGCTCCTCAACCTCATCCCTCCCCCCGGCTCGGTCGAGGAAGATCAGCGCTTCAACGAGCTGCAGACCCGCCTCTCCACCCTGTGGAAGGAGGTCATGCACAACCCCTACGCCGAGCAGACGGTGGTGGTCGTCCCCTCGCTCACCCTCGATGTCGAGGAGATGCACAAGCTCAAGGGCGTGACGTACTACGAGGAGCGCATGCTCTTCCATCTCATCCTGCTCGCCATGCCGAAGACCCGGGTGGTGTTCGTGAGCTCGCTTCCCATCCACGAGAGCATCATCGACTACCTGCTTCAGCTGCTCCCTGGGGTTCCCTACTCGCACGCGCGCCAGCGGCTGCACATGTTCGCCTGCTACGACGGCTCCATCCGCCCGCTCACGGCCAAGATCCTCGAGCGCCCCGCGCTCATCGAGCGCATCCGCCGCTGCATCGGCAACGACCAGAACGCCCACCTCACGGCCTTCAACGTCACCCCCCTCGAGAAGCAGCTCTCGGTGACCCTGGGCGTTCCCCTCTACGGCGCGCACCCGCGGCTGCTCACCTACGGGCTCAAGAGCGGTGCGCGAAAGCTGTTCCGTGACCTGGGGCTGCGGTTTGCAGACGGCTTCGAAGACCTGCGCGACGAGAACGACATGGCCGAGGCGACGGTCGAGCTCTGGAGACGCGACCCTTCGTTGAAGCGCCTGGTGGTGAAGCTCAACGACGGCTTCAGCGGCGACGGCAACGGCCTTGTCTCGCTCGAGAAGCTGCAGCGCGCCGCTTCGAGAGGTCCGCTGTCGACCCGCGAGGCCCTTGCGGTGGTCAAGAAGACACTCCCCTCCTCCACGCGGTTCCAGGCCAAGGACCAGACGTGGGACAGCTACGTCCAGAAGTTCCGCCAGATGCAGGGCGTGGTCGAGACCTTCATCGAGGGGCGAGGCAAGCAGTCGCCCAGCGTGCAGCTTCGGGTCAATCCGTTGCGGCAGGTGGAGATCATCAGCACCCACGACCAGATCCTCGGCGGCCCGGACGGGCAGGTGTTCGTGGGGTGCAGCTTCCCCGCCCGCCCGACCTACTGCGACGCGCTGCACGACGGGGCACGGCGCATCGGAGAGGCCCTCGCCGATGTGGGCGTGCTGGGTCGGCTCTCCATCGACTATCTGGCCGTGCCGGACGGCAAGCGCACGTGGAAGATGTACGCCATCGAGATCAACCTGCGCAAGGGTGGCACCACCCACCCGTTCCGCACCCTGCAACTGCTCACCGGCGGCACCTATCTCCCCGGCGAGGGGCGCTTCAAGACCGCCTCGGGCAAATCGAAGCACTACGTGGCCTCCGACAACCTCGAGTCAGAGGCCTACCGCGGACTGACCCCCGAAGACCTCATCGACATCACCACCTACACCGGGCTTCACTACGCGTCGTCGACCAACACGGGGGTGGTGTTCCATCTCATCGGCGCGCTCAGCGAGTTCGGCAAGCTCGGCGTGACCTGCATCGGCAACAGCGCGGGCGAGGCCCAGGCGCTGTACGACCGAACGGTGGCCACGCTCGACGAGCAGGCCACGACCCGCGCCTGGATGCACTGACCCTTCGATCTGCGCCGACACGAGACAGACCGCGACATCGAGAAGGAACTCGGCCGCGCGCGAGGAACCTCCCCGGGTCCGGCCGCCTTCGAGATTCGCGCGCCCCCGTGGCCACAGAGTCCCAGGTCCGACCGAGAGACGAATCGTCAGATCTACGGAGAGTGAACCCAATGGCGGAAGAAGCCCACAGCAGCGAATCCCACAACGAAGCCGGCTTTCTGGGCGGCCTCCTCGATGGCACCGCAGTCGGACTCGGCGCCGGACTTGTCATCGGCGGAATCTGCCTGAAGGGCGACTGGATCACCGCCCAGGCCTGGGTACAGATGACGGCGGCGACCACTGTGGTCGGCGTGATCCTCGGCACCTGGTGGGGCAAGAACCGCGGTTACTGATCGCACAGCGCGAACCTCACCCGAAGAGGGGCGCACGTCGCTGAAGAGGCGCGAGCCGAGCAGGCCGCGCCTCTTTCGTTCTCGCGCTCTGACGGGCTGTTCGAGGAGACCCGCGAGAGCGACGCGAATCAAAGCCCAATGACGCCTCTCCCCTCGTGGCTCGACTGGGCGCAGCGGCTACAGGCCATCGCGCAGAACGGGCTCGCCTTCTCACCCAACCCGTACGATCGGCTGCGCTATGAAGACGTGCTCGAGATCGTGCACGAGATGCTCGGCGCCCAGACCGGGGGCGACCCCATCGCGTTCGAGACGCTCTTCGGTGTCGAGAAGGGCTACGCCACGCCCAAGGTCGACGTTCGCGGGGTGGTGTTCCAAGAGAATCGGGTGCTGCTGGTCAAGGAGCGCTCCGATCAGCGCTGGACCCTGCCGGGCGGTTGGGCCGACGTGGGGCTCTCTGTGCGGCAGGTTGTGGAGAAGGAGATCCACGAGGAGTCCGGCTACGAGACCCGCGCCGATCGCCTCCTGGCCGTCTACGACATGCGCAGGCATGATCACCCGCCCTACGCCCATCACGTGTACAAGGTGTTCGTGGCCTGCACGATCATCGGGGGGGCCCCGACCCACAGCCTCGAGACCGAGGGGGTCGACTTCTTCGCCCTCGACGCGCTTCCCGAGCTGTCGCTGCCGCGCGTCACCCCGGCCCAGATCGCGCGTTTCTTCGCCCTGCGCGATACCCCGCACGCGCCGGTCGACTTCGACTGACGCGCGGGGGGCGGGGAAGCCTCAGAAGAGGCTCAGCCGCGCAGCTCCTGGCGCAGGTAGCGCTTCAGGTCCCACGCCTTCATGCCGGCTTCGGCCGCGTAGAGGAAGTTGGTGATCTTCCAGGCGCCGCCGAACCTGCGCACCTCGATGGTCACCCGCTGCTGCTCGTGGCCCGGCACGCGATACGACGCGTACATGGGCACCAGGGCCGTGTCGCCCTTCTGCCGAGCGGCGCCGAAACGAATGGTGGCCGCGTTCATCTGGGCATTGACAAACGGATCGAAGTCGAGCCAGACCTTGTCGCCCTTACCCGGATCATGCCCCAGCATCTCGTAGAGCAGGGCGTACAGACCAGGCTCAAGCCGCGACCTCTGCGAGACCAGGAACTTTCGGCTCACCTGATCGCGATCGGGCGCCTTCTGGTAGGCGTCGTAGAACGCCTTCACAACGGCGGCGGGCGCGTCAGCACGGGCCGGCGCAACGATGGCGAGCGCAAGCACGAAGGTGACGAGGGTGCAGATCAGGGCGGTGGTTCTCTTCATGGCCGGTCACTTTCACACGTGACGCGCATCCCCCTCCCCACCCGTACCTCGCCCGGCGCACGGCGGCGAAGCGAGGCCCTCTGCTGACGCCATCGACTTGCGCCATGCCCCCGAGATATGGTACTCTTTGGCGGGCTCCACACGGAAGTCAACGAGGGTCTGACCGAGATGAACGCCGCACGCCTTGGCGCATCCCCCCCTCTCCAACGCGAACCGCGCGCCACTGGCGCCGACGCGCAGCTTCAACGCGCCTGCGCTGAAGCACCGACCGACGCAAGGCCCACCACCAAGCCCCCAACCACCTTTGCCGACGTCTTCGAGCGCATGCAGACCCGACTTGCGTCGGCCGCGAACCTTCCCGACCGCATCCCTCCCTCGAAGCGAATCCCGGTGGTCACGCTGTCGACCGGACTGGTCAGCGGTGCCGTGGTGGGAGGGCTTGCCGGCGGCCCCATCGGCCTGGCCATCGGCGCCGTGGCGGGACTGACGGTGGGCGCTGCCACCGCGGGAGTGATGAAGATCAAAGGGCTCGGTGGACGCCCTGGCACCGAAGAGGGAGAGCGCGCCTCGGTCCCCCGTCGTGTTTTCGAGAATGTGAGCGCGCGAGTGAAGCATCCGGAGCGAGACGTTCACCTCGAGCCGGATCTCGCGTCTCCGCTGCTCACCCCCGACGTGCAGACCCACATCGACAACGTCACCGGCGTCGCGCGAAGCCACGGCAACGACGTCCGCCTGCTGACCAACGGGGTGCAGGCGTATGACGCGCGCACGCGCCTGATGTCGGCGGCGAAGCACTCGATCTGTCTGCAGACCTACATCTTCCGCGACGACGAGACCGGTCGGCGCACGGCCGAGCTGCTGCGCGAGAAGGCCCGTGAGGGCGTCGACGTGCGCGTGATCGTCGACGGCATCGGGAGCCACGACACGCCGAAGAGCCTGTTCGATGAGATGCGCGCCGATGGGGTGAAGGTCATCAACTTCAACCCTCTGAGCAGCCTCGAGCGCCTCAACCATCGCTGGCATCAGAAGATGCTCATCGTCGATGACGGGGCCGCCGTCATGGGCGGCATGAACGTGGGCAGCGAGTACGCCCTGTACGGCACGGGCCACGTCGATCTCTCGAACGGGGCATCGGCCTCGTCGGCCACCTGGGTGCGAGACACCGACATCGTGGCCACCGGTCCGGTCGTGGTCGACGCCATGAAGACCTTTGCACGCAACTGGCAGCTCGCCGACGCAGACGATGCGGTGAAGGTACCGGCAGCCCACGCCGCGCCCCCCGTTCCCATCGATGATCTGGCCATCGGGTTCATCCACAAGATGCGCGCGCATACAGAACCGACGCGCAACGTCGACACGCGCCTGCTCGTGCATCGCCCCTATGAAGATCGCGACACCCGCATCGAGGACTGGTACGTGGCGATGCTCGACAACGCGCAGACCACCGCCTACATCTCGAACGCCTACTTCGTGCCCACCGACGCGGTCACCGCCGCCCTCGAGCGCGCCGCGAAGCGAGGGGTCGACGTGCGGGTGCTCACGAACTCGGCGGAGACGAACGACAGCACGCTGCCCCTCGCCCAGTGGGCGGGCCGCGCCAGCTATGAGCAGCTTCTCGAGGCGGGGGTGCGCATCTACGAGACCCCGGACGCGAACCGCGTGCTCCAGCATCTGCACAAGAAGACAGCGGTGTTCGATGGGGTGTCATCGACCGTGGGCTCGTACAACCTCGACCCGCGCAGCGCGAACCTCAACTCAGAGAACACCCTGGTGATCGAAGGGGCCGACTTCGGTCGCCAGATGAACCGCATGTTCGCCAACGACCTGCGCAAGTCACGCGAGATCGACCTCGAGACGCTGCGCAACGGCACCCTCTACGATCGGCTTCAGCAGTGGTTCTTCGGCGAGGTCATGCGAGACCACATCTGAGCCTGGAGGCGCGGCCGAGAAGCGCCTAGGGGGCAACGAGCCCCCCCGTCGAGAGAAACTGCGGGTACTGGGCCGGAACCCCCACGAGCTGGTGCTGATTGCCCAGGCAGACGACGGTGTAGGCGTCCGGGGTGTACGCGGTCGTGACCCGGTAGTTGGGCCCTCCCAGGCCCGGACACGTGGGAAAGACGGCGATGTAGCGAGGGCAGACCAGGCTCGCGCTGTTAGGGTAGGCGCCATTGTTGTCGCTGGCGTACACGGCGAACGCGGTGCCGATGTTCTTCAGGTTTCCCTTGCAGGCGGTGTAGAGGCTCATGGCGCGAGAGCGGGCAAAGCTGGGAAGCAGGATGGAGGCCAGCAGGCCGACGATGCACAGCACCACGAGCAGCTCGACCAGGGTGAATCCCCGCCGATGGCGCGTCGGGGACATGGGTCAGTGGCAGTCGACGACGAGCGTGCGCTCTTTCGACGCCTCGCTGCCCGTGACCGTCACCGAGTAGAAACCGGGACCGAAGGAGGTCTCGAGCTGCCCGTTGGCCCCAGGCTCGAGCAGGGGCAGCTCCATCGACATCCCCTCGACGCGCAGGCCGTGTCGCGCCTTGCCCGCGTTGCGCACGCGCATCACAACGTTGACGCCGTTCTCCACGGCGAGATCGCGCGGCGAGACCCCGTTGTCGTCGACCACCACGGCCACCGTCACGCTCGGGCGCGCGGGCGCGGGTGCCGTCGCTGCGACCGGGGCGACCTCAGCGGATTCACGGTCTCGCGAGGGCAGCGCCGTGAGCACCGACGACGCAGAGGCAAGTCGCAGCGCGAACACGATCTGGAAGAGCGCCAGCAGCATCAGACCCGTGACAACGATGCGAACCCCATGTCCGCCGGCTTCACGCTCTTCCGTCGCGGGAGGCGTGCTGGGTTCTTCCACGCAGATCTTCTCCTTCACCGAACGACCGGACCGTGGGTCGGCGCGTGCTCAGTGCGCTCGACACATCGCAGATGCGGCAACGACAGGCGCAGCTCGTAGGCAACAGGCGGCATCCGAGCGCGACCATAGGAAGGTAGCATCCGCGCGACCTGAATTCAAGATCTGTGGCAGGGACGGCTCAGGCGGGGCGGCGAGACCCCGCGGGGATGCGGCAGGCGCCTGGCGCGACGCGGCCCTACTCTAGAATCAGCAGCCGCGTGCCCGCCGCCCCCTCAGGGAGCATGACGGGCGTGGTGGGGCGCAGGCGACCGTCGGCGGGGGCGACCCGATAGAGACGTATCGTGGGCTCTCCCGCCCCGACCCCCATCGCCAGCCGTCCCCTGATCTGGAGATCCGTGGCACCCCGCGCAGTGGGGACCAAGGCCCCGACAGCCCTGACCGCGTCAGGTGCGCGCAGGTAGGTGGAGATGGTGTCGGAGGCGTTCACGAGGTAGAGACTCGCACCCGTCGCCACCAGGCCCTTCTGTGCTTCCTCGCGTGTGAGCGGCACGCTCACCTTCGATGCGCGCAGGCCGTCACCACACACCTCGAAGGCCTTCACATGACGGGTGAACGACTCGAGATTCAAGACATAGAGCGTGCGGCCGTCATCGCCGAGCGCGAGAGAAGATGCGCCGGCACCGGCGTCGAGAGCCCCCCCGACAGCCGTCAGCGACCCATCGGGCGACGAGACCGCGTGCAGCTGCACCCGCCCTCGTCGCAAGGTGACGACGCGCGTGGCGTCGACCGCCACCATGGCGTCGCTCCCAGGCAAGCGCCCCGCCGCGGGTCCCGGGAAGCCCTTGTCATCGAGGCGGAAGATCTGCGTGCACTCCCTGTCGCAGGCGTAGATGATCGCCCCGCCGTCTCCCGCGCGGACCAGGGTGGGCGCTGCGGCCGAGGTGGGCACCGGATCGGCCGAGCGGCGCAACGCCCCTTCGGGAGACACGGTGTACGAGACGAGGCAGGGCTGCGACTTGTATGTCGCCGCGACGTGAAGCAGGTTGCGCCGCGCGTCGAAGACCGCGTCGTGCGGCGCGCCGATATGCGTGGGTGCGGCCGCGGCTCGAAGCGAGGTTGCGTCGAGGTAGAACGGGCAGACGAGATCGAAGTGCTCGCACAGCACCAGAACCAGGGGAGTCCGGGACGACGCAAGGCCCGGCCCGAGGCTCAAGAGCAGCAGCAGCCCACCGAGCGCCACGAGGCGGCGGGCGCCCCCCCGACAGACGCCTCGCCGAAGGCGCGACCCGAGGCGACGCACCCCCTCCAGGACACGTCCTCCGAGCCGAAGCGCTGAAGGTCGTGCCTGTGCGATCACTGCTGGGCCTTCAGCCAGGCCATGGCCTTCTGCGGGTCAGCATCCTTGATGAGTCCCATGCGCCTCACCTGCTGGGCAGCGCGACTGATCACGAACACGCTCGGAGGCGCGCTGCGCCCGCGGAAGTACGGCACGATATCGGTGGCCAGGGTGAGAATGGCCGTGGGGTCGAGACTGGCGTTGGTGAGATGGAAGTGATCGACGCCGGCATCGACGTACTCGCCGATGCTCTTGCGTATCTTCTTCACGTCGCCGATGAAGACGAAGCGCTCGAGAATCTCGTCTGGCATGCTGTTCTGCCTGAGCGTGAACCGGCGCAGGCTCTCGGGGTCGTGAGGGTTCACGGCGGCATAGCTGATGTCTCCCGCCTCGGCGGGTGCATCCCAGGTGAGCCCCATGCGCTCGGCCACCGGCGGCCACACAAGCCCGAGGGCATGGTCACGCATGAGCGCGAGCACCGGCGCCTTGCGATCGGCCAGCGCCACCGTCATCATGGCGCAGCGATGGATGCGCGCCGGGTCACGGCCGTTCTCTCGGGCCGAGCGGGCGATGCCAGAGAAGTAGTCGGCGTAGTACTCGGCCGGCAGCGTGGTGGGGACCCACCCGTCAGCCACGCGGCCCGCGAAGGCCTGCGCCTTGGGCCCGAGGGCGGCGAGGAAGAAGGGGAGATGACGGCCCTTGTAGGGCCTGACCGAGAGACGCGCGTGCTTGATCTGGAAGATCTCGCCCTCGAAATCAAAGGGGGCATCGCTGTCGAGCAGGCCGCGCATCACGGTGACGGCTTCCTGAAGCCGCTTGAGGCGGCGGTCCCAGGGGATGCCGAAGGGGTCGAGGTTCATCACCTCACCCGTGCCCAGCCCCAGCGTGATGCGCCCCTTCGAGAGCTGGTCAAGGGTGGCCAGGCGGTGGGCAAATGCAGCGGGATGCTGGCGGTGCGGATCAGAGACCGCCGTTCCGAACTCGATGCGACGGGTCTGGGCCGCGCAGGCCGCGATGATGCTCCACGGGTCGGGAGACGGCATGAAATCGGGATAGGTCAGATGATCGGTGAACCAGAGCGAATCGAAGCCCATCCACTCGAATGCCCGCGCGAGATTGACCTGCATGCGCGGCGGGAAGATGGGGGGCATCACCAGACCGAACTTGAGCGAGCGAGCCATGACTTCAGCCTCCAGAGGAGCAGACGGCCGTCCGGGTCGCGGCATCGCGCCTGCACCTGGAGATCCGTTCACACCGTGTTTACAAGAGAGATCTTGCGCCCATCACCAGAGAGCGATAGAATGCGGGTGTCGGAGGCAATCGCCGCCGACGCCGATGACAGAAGCTTTTCTGAGCCCGACTGTCACCTGTTTCCTGAAAACCTGCGCTCTCGCCCTCCGCTTGCGGAGGGCGCTTCATTTCCGTGGGATGCGCCCGCTCAATCACGCGGTCAACACCCCCGCCAGGGCTGGCTGGCATGGGTCGACAAGGCGCCGCGGCTTTCTGCCGCACCACGAAGATCTCCTCGTTCAGGCCCCCCGCCCCTCACCCTGCAGCGCGAACTCCGAGGGGAGGGTCAGCGGCACCACAAGCCCCGCAAGCGGCAGGTGGATGTAGGTGGCCGCCACCGGCCGACCCGTGGCGGCCGTGAGCACCCGCCCATACGCGGCGAGCTGGCCTCCGTGGGAAGCAGCCTTCTCGACAGCTTCGTGGTCGGGAGCGAAGATGTTCTTGTGATCGATGACCACCAGTCCCTCGTGCGTCTCGAGAACGAGATCGCACGTGCCGCGCAGCGCGCGCCCGCCCGCGAGACGCATGGCCACCGGCCACTCGCGCCGCCAGACCGCGCCGGGCCACGTCTTCTCGACCCAGGCTCGCAGCGAATCCCCCACGCGCAGCAGGCTGCGAGGCTTGATGACCTGCACCAGGTTCCAGCTGGCGATGACGCGCGCCGCGAGCGCGAACCGCTCCGGGTCAGGAAGATCGGCGCGATCGGCGGCGAGGAAGGCGTGGATCCCCTCGCCCACCTTCGCCTTGTTCCCCTCGCCCTCGAGACGAGGCGGCTCTCCGATGCGCTGGGCATCGCCGCGCGCGGCCACCGCTTCGCACGACGAGGGCTGCACCCACAGACCGGGATGCGCGCGCTGGCCCCGCGGGCGAGGCGCGATGCCAGGCACGGGCGTGGACGCCTCGGCCTCGGTGCAGTTGACGACGCGCACGAGAGCCGTGAACGCATGCGCGGCCCAGGTGACCGTCATCAGGCCCTCGCCGTTCGGCTCGTTCACGAGGTCGCCGAGCAAGGCCAGCCGCCCCTTCGTGAACACACCGCTGCGAGCCGCCAGAACGACGCGATCGCGCGCGCGGGTCCATCCCACGTACAGCAGCCGCAGCCCCTCGCTGGCGTGCGCCTCGCGCACGCGCTCGGCCGCTTCGTGCGCGTCGAAGCGTTCATACAGGGCCGACTTCTGCTGGCGTTTCGAAAAGGGGTCGACCCAGAGGCGGATCCACCGCCCTCGCAGCGGATCTTCGAACGCGAACGTCCCGCCGTGTGCGATGCGAGGCTTGCACAGGTCGGGCGGCGGGCTGTGGTCGAGCTCGTAGAGCACAGTGACCGGCCACTCGAGCCCCTTCGCCCCGTGCCAGGTCATCACCGTCACCGCACTCGCCTGGGACGACGCGTGCGTGTCGGCGTCGTGATCTGGCGCACGCTCGGGAGAGATGCTGGCCTGACGATCGTCGCCCTCGCGCGCGAGACGCTGGAGGTCGGCCAGGAGACCCGCGAGGGTCACCGCGCCTCGCCCGCTCGCGACGCGGTCAGCGAACGAAACACAGAGGCCGCGGAGCACGTCGAGGTTGGCGAGGCGCTGCTCGCTGTCTCCCCATTCGAGGCAGCGATCGCGCGCCTCCACCGCCTCGACCACGCGATCGAACGCATCGACGACCCCCGTCTGAAGCCCGCCCTCACGCGCCTCGAGCACCCGCCTCACCGCCGCGATGGTGCCGAACATCGACGCCTCGATCTCCCCCTCGCGCTCGAAGCCGGGGGGAGGCAGCGCATCGACGGCGTCGAGGAGCTCGGTGAGAAAGGCGTCCGGGTCGTCGGCGTGCTGCACGAGACGGGCGATCTCGGCCCGCGCCTGGGTATCGTCATCATCGAGCCAGAGACGCAGGCCGGCGAGCACCAGGCGCGCCTCCGGACGCGAAAGCAGCCCGCCCCGCCCGACCACCGCGGGGATTCCGGCCGCAATGAGGGCGTCGGCCACATCGGCGCAGGTGTCGTTCTTGCCGCACAAAATGGCCACATCGGCCAGGACTGGACGGCGAGACTCGCCGGTCTTCGGGTCGCGCACCCGCGCCTGCGCGTCGGCGAGGAACGCGCGCACGCCGGTCACGAGCGCCGCGTTCTCATCTGCCCGCGCCCTTCCCGGCGCGTCGAGACGCCACACCTCGACCACCGGCCCCAGATCGGGCGCATCATCGAGGCTCGCCGGCGTGAGACGCGTGCGGTCTTGCGGTATTCCCCGAAGTGCGAAGGCCGGCGCGAAGATGTCTGACGTGAGCCGCACCAGGGGAGGGCGGCTTCGATACGAGGTGGGAAGGGTGTCGACGGTGCCCAGCTGGCCGATGGCCGCGTCCATCAGGCTGGGATCAGCGCCACGGAAGGCGTAGATCGACTGCTTCTGGTCACCGACCCACCAGCAGCGCTTCACCAGCCTGCTCAGAACCGAGAAGAGGCGGAGCTGCAGCGGACTGGTGTCCTGGAACTCGTCGACGAGCAGCAAATCGATGCGATCGCGCAGGTCGGCGCGCACGTCGGCGCGCTCGAGCAGCTCGAGCAGAACCGTCTCTTGATCGATGAAGTCGATGACCTCGAGCGTGCGCTTGCGCTCTGCATACGCGCGCATCGCGCGCTCGGCCAGATCGAACACCAGGCGCGTGGCCCGCACGACGTCTTCACGCAGACGGGGATGGCTTGCGACACCGCCGGCCGCTGCGCGCACGGACTCGACCGCCGCGCGGCTCTTCACCCCGGGCTGGCAGAGGCTCAGCGCGAGCCACTCGCTCCAGGCCAGGCTCTCGCCGCGCGCCAGGGAGGCCCGCGCCTGCTCGCAGCGCTCGCGCACGCCTTGCGTCACCTTTGTGGTGTCGCCGTTGGTCGAGAGAGCAGCAAGGGCGCTGTCGAGCGCCGCGACGAGCTGAGCGTCGAGGTTCGCCGCAGCCGCCGGTCCGAGCAGCCCGTCGATCTCTGCCAGACTTGCATCGCACGAGGCCGAGAGCGCGGCCGGCGCGATGCCGTTGCTTCGCGCCAGGTTCACGATCTCGAGCACCAGGGCCTCCGGGTTGAAGTCGCTCATGCGCCATTGCAGCGACGAGAGGATGCGATGCTCCTCGACGTCGGCCTGCTCGCTGATGACCTCCTCGAGGAGGCGCTTCGCCTCCTTCTCGTCAAGCACCCGAAGCGACGGCGAGAGCCCGGCCTCGAAGGCGTAGAGCGAGACCAGCTCGCCGCACACCGAGTTCACCGTTCCAATGAATGCGGCGCTGAGCCCATCGGCCGCCTCGGCGCGCTCGGCACCACGGCCGTCATCGCCCCCGGCGAGAAGCCCCGAGCGCACGCGCTCACGCAGCTCGGCCGCCGCCTTGCGGGTGAACGAGGTGGCCACGACGGCCTCCGGTCGGATGTCGCGTTCGAGCAGCTCGTCGGTGAGCACCCGTACGAGGCGATGGGTCTTGCCGCTTCCGGCACCCGCTGAGATGACGCGTATGTCAGGCTCAGACCTCTCAGACATGTCCGCCCCCCTTACCGCACAGAACGATGTGCTCACAGTACTCACACGGCGCCGTCAGCCTGAGAACGCCGTCTTCCAGGGCGCTCTTCCTGACCACCGCGTCGCCATCGAGCGCTGGAATTCCCGCGGCGCGAACGTCGCCAGAAACGAGACGGTCGCGGCGCTCGAGAAAGGCCCCCTCGAGGGCCCGATACACCGCGGCGGTCGGGGGCGCCGAGATCGGCAGGCCATGCTGCAGCGCGGCGTCGGGCGACGCCAGCAGGCGCAGGCGCTGCAAGATGTAGTAGGCGCCGCCCGTGGCGGGCGCCAGGTGCGCGTACACGGCGAGCTGGCAGGCCGCACCGCTGGCAAGTCGGTCGCGATGGCGGGTCACCGAGCCCCACTTCAGATCGACCACCGTCACCGCGTCGTTCACGGCCACCAGCATGTCGGTGCGCCCCTGCCATCCGAGATGATGGCGGCTCGTGGGCAGCCACTTCTCGGTCTCGAGCACGACCCCCCCGGTCTCCTGGAGGAGCTGCGCGAAGTCGCGCGCGGCGGCGACGAGGGTGCTGCGCGCGTTCTCTCTTGCGCGCTCGCGCCCAGGCAGGAACAGCGCCCCCGCGCGACGTGGCGCCTCGTCTTCGAACCACGTCTGCGCGGCCTGGGCCACGACCTCCGGCGCGCGGTTCTCGGGAGCCGTGCCATAACGGGCGTCCCGGCCGAAGATCTCGGCGAACATGGCATGGGCCAGCGTGCCCACCAGCTGCTCGGCCTCGGGGAGCGGCGCGCCCCCTCCCGCACCGAGCCGTGCGACGTAGCGAAACACGTATTGCAGCGGACAGGCCACCAGGGTCTCCACGCTCGACGGGCTCTCCCGATCGCGCGGTGCGATGCGGCCCGCGGCCACCCGCCAGGCCTGTCTCTCGAGCGGCAGCGGACGCAGCTCTCGGGTCTCGCGAACCGCAGCGGGGCCGAGCTGCGGACGGGTTCGCTCGAGACGCGTGCGCTGCCGGGGGGTCTCGAGACGCGCCAGGATCTCGTCGTAGAGCGGATGGGTGAACTGCTCGTCACGGCCGCTGAAACGCGGGCTCACCAGCACCAGGGCCTCGCGCGCGCAGTGCAGCGGACGCCGCCAGCGAGCCGCTCGCGCCCGGCTGAGCGCCCGCAGATCGGGCAGCTCGCCGCCGGCCGATCGAAGCGCCGCGCGCTCGGCCCCCGTGAAGGCCAGACGCGGCACCGGCGG
>RGZZ01000043.1 GCA_010028905.1 Pseudomonadota bacterium
TCCCCCGTGTTGCACCGCCCTCCTGATGATGTAGACGCATGCCATCCTGTTCCTCCAGGAACAGCCAGACTCCCTCAACGCGAGACAACGAAGCGACCTCACTCACCACAAAACGACAGCAGGCCTCGAGAGCCTCGCTCTTCATGAGAACTGAACCGAGACGATTGAGCAGCACCAGCTCGTTTTCTCGCGCCCTCAAATCGTCTTCACGGCTCAGCATGCGCGTCGTCTGAACCCCCATGCCCAGGCCGACGAGCACGAACACAGACAACGAAACCCAGTCACCAGAATCGTGAACCTGCCAGGCATACACGCCGGGAATGAAGAAGTACCATCCCGTGAAGAACCCAAGCACCGACGAGGCAAGACCCGCGCGCACCCCGCCGATGGCCGCGATGACAACGATGACCGGCATATAGAGAAGCGCCGCATCGCCCTCACCGAGAAAGCGATGCACGCTGAGGAGCACCAGGGTTGCCAGGAAGACCCCTACCGCGGCAAGCGCCACAGCACCAGCCCAGCCCTGAGAGGCGCGCCGGATATTGACCCACCGGCCTTCACTCATGGCGGGTCACCGAATCACCTTCCCCACCCCAAGGGCTCAGAGAGAACGGAACGCGGCGCGAAGGCTTGAACCCCGCCCAATGCACCCCGCCATGAGACTGGCGAGCAGCCTCTGACTCCCGCACGTCCGAAGCAGAACCCACCCCCGAAGATATAGCCGATGCGCGGCGCGTTTGCGTTCAGCCCGATGTCTACAGCCGCCGCGATCGTGTACCGAGGCGCGACATTCCAGGTCAACCCGTGAAGGGTCGAGAGCACCGACCCGATGGGGCCATTTCCCCCATAGTGATAGACCTCCCCCGCGTACGAGAGGGTCTCGGTGATGGGCACGGTGGCGCACCCCATCTGACTCCAGATCAGGCGACGCGACCCATCGGTGGCACCCAGATCGCTCGCCTGCAGGTTGAAATCGAAGCCCACGTCGCCGATGTCGCGGCTGTAGAGCCACGTGAGCACGTAATCGTGCTGGCCCGTGTTTATCCCTCTGGCCGGATCGCCGAACGGGGGCTTGTAGGCGAGCTGCAGCGCCTGGGAGTCCTTCCCAGGTCGCGGTGGACGATACAGGTACTTGAGCGTGAGCTCGGGGTCGGCAAAGTCGTTCACGGTCGTGGCCGCGCTCGTGCTGCGCACATCGCCATCGCTCCCCACCGACAGCATGAGCTGCTGCGTGAACGTGTACTTCACCGTGAACCGCGACAAGCGCTGGCGCGCAAAATCGGGAGCGTTGTGCTGCACCTGGTAGAAGATCTCGAACTCGGGACGCCCCAGCGCGCTCAGGTTGGTTCCGTCTGTCACCGTGGGCCCGAAGCAGCTCACGTCTTCATCCGGCGCGGCGGCGTTCGTCGCAGAGGGCGAGGGCGCGGGGGTGGGGGAGCCGTTTGGAGCCACCCCGACGGCGGTGCGCAGAACGATGGGCCGGGGAAGCGGCCCCTGCGGAGCAGCCGAGGCGACCTGCGGGCTGAGCAGAAGGCCAGCAAGGACAAGCCAGCGCACGCCGCGCGTGACCGACCTGTGCAGCGGGAACAGACTCGTTGTGCGCGCGCCTCTGATTGCCATGGCCTGTTTTTCGCGCGTTCAGTCGAAGACGCCTTCCAGGGCGCATCTCGCCCCCCGAAGCGCGGCCCGCTGCTTCGCTTCAGCAAGCCGCTGGAAGCCAACGTCGTGCCCCCTGTCACCGCCGAGAGCGGGACCGTTGCCGTCAAGCGACGAACCTCTCCTCGAACAGATCGAAGGAGAACAGATCGATGCAGGTGCGCAACCTCTTTCTCGTGCTGCTCGGGGTTATCGCGGCGCTGCTCTACATCGGGTTCCAGCGGCAGTCGGCGCTGCAGCGCGACACCGCGCTGAAATCGCTCCCTGCTGCTGGCAGTGGGGTCACAGTGGTTCACTTCTACGCCGATTGGTGAGGGGCGTGTCGGGCGATGCAGCCCGACTTTGCTCAGTTCGAGCAGAGATACAAGAGCCGTATCACCATCATCCCGGTCGACGTGACCCAGCAAGAGGTGGCCACGAAGTACCGCCAGTACAAAGAGTCGCAGTACATCCCCGAAACCGTCTTCCTCAAGAACGGCGAGGTGAAGTACCGACAGACGGGTGCCATGAGCCTCCCCGGGCTCGAGGAAGGGCTTGCCAAGACCCTGTAGGTCAGCGAGGGCGACCGATGCCCGCGAACGCGAGAGAGAAACGCGGCAGCTACAGTCCTGCCCGTCGCGCGCGCTGCCGAACCACGGTCTCCAGCAGCGTCTCGTCGAACCCTACAAGAGCCTCCTGCGGTGACAGGCGCATCTGCGCGCGGAGACGGTCTGCCGCGTCCTTTGCCATGACCGTGCGCACATCGGACGGCAGCTGCGATCTGCGACGCAGAAACGTCTCGGCCAGCGCCAGGTGATCGGCCTCGAGCAGATGCAGGGGCAGCGGCGTGTCCGACGCAAGTGGCGCCGCCTGCCACGCAGAACCGCTGCCCTCAGGCCCATCGGCATCGAGCTCACGCTCGCGCACCACGAGGGTTCCCGCAACCATGTCGCCGAGTCGCCGATTGTTCGCATCGAAGAACACCACGAGCAGGGCAACACCGTAGAACGACGGGAGCACATCGACTGTTCGCATCAGATTTCGAAGCAGCGCACCCCTGAAATCGAGAGGAAACCCGTCGGCGCGGATGACGCGAATCCCGGCGTTGCGCTTCCCCGGCGTCTGGCCGTTCCAGACGACCTCGAAGAACAGGAAGTAGCCGTTGAAGACCGCGAAGCCGCCCAAGATGATCGCGGCCATGGCCCAGCCTCCGGCAAGCGGATCGAGACTTACGCCAAGGAGGAGCAGACCGATCACCATGAGCAATCCGAGCACCATCTGGATGATCGAGTCGATGAGGACGGCCACGCCCCGAGACCCCAGACCCGCCAGGGTGTACTCGAGCTCCACCCCGTCGGCCGTGGTCAAGACCACCTGCCGGCTCACCGCGTCACCCGCCTGATCACGACGCCTGCCCCGAAATCAGGGGGCGGCGGCTCATCGTGCAACATACATCCTCCGCATTGCCAGGAGGTTCTCTACACTCCCCGCTGTCTCCTCGCCGCAGGGCTGCCGCCCCTCGACCGTGAACCCAGAGCAGGTGAGCACGACCGAGCCCGAACCTCCTCCCTCGGCACAGGTGCTGGAGCGCTACCTCTCTCGTCTGAACGCGAGCGGCCTGAAGAGCCTCAGCGGTCGCGAGCTGCTCGACCTGGGACGCGCCTGGCGCAGGTGCGGTGCCCTGCTCTCCCGCGCACGCTCCGCTGGCCTCGAAGGGCCGAACTTCGAAGCCCTGAACCGACTTCTCGCTCGCGTTTACCCGCTCGTGCAACGCCCCGTCGAGCGTCGCTCGAGCTCCGCTTTCGACCTCATCGCGCGAGACTTCCCCCGCGCCGTGCGCCGCGAGGTGCGTGTCATCGCACTAGCAACGATCGTCTTGCTCATCGGCGCGCTCGTGGGCGCGGCCGTCGCCGCTCTCAATCACGACATGACCGATGTGGTTCTCGGGTCGGGGTGGGCCGACGCGCTCGACAAGGTCGCGACGCGTCACGTGGGAGATGCCGACTGGATGCCCGTGGAAACGCGCCCCTTCGAATCTGCCCGCATCATGACGAACAACCTGCGCGTGGCCATCACGGCGTTCGGTCTCGGCGTGATCCTGTGTCTGGGCTCTTTCTGGGTGCTCTACTTCAATGGACTGATGCTGGGCGCCGTAGCCATCGTGGTGCACCAGCGAGGGGTCGACGCACCATTCTGGGGATTCGTGGCCCCGCACGGGCCACAGAGATCCCCGCCATCATCCTCTCCGCCGCGGCGGGCATCATCGTGGGTCACGCATTCATCGCGCCTGGGCGGTCCTCTCGATCGAGCAGCCTCATCGCGGCGTCGAAGCGCGCCGTCCCGCTGGTCATGGGGGTCGCACTGCTTCTCGTGGAGGCAGGCATCGTCGAGGGCTTCGTCTCGCCTCGCGTCGACCTCTCTCCCGCCACGAAGATGACGCTCGGCCTCCTCATCTTCAGCGCCCTCATCGGCTGGCTGTCGACCGCCGGACAAGACAGCGACGAAGCGATCACAAGCGTCCCGCCGCCTTCCAGGCACAGTATCGGTTGACCAGATCCAGCGCCAGCGTCTTCGGGCGTGCCTTCATCACCCGCACCCCGCGCTCTTGCAGGCGCGCAATGGCCAGCTCGCGATCTTCGAGCATCGCGGAAGCCACCGTCTGACGATACAGGGCCCGGACATCGGCTGGAGCCGCGTCCTGGAGGTCCTCGAGCTCATGGTCGGACATGGAGATGCACAGCACGGAGTGCCGCGCGGCGAGCACAGACAGATGTCGGATGAGATGTGATGACGACTCGACATCGACCAGATCGGTGAACAGCACCACCAGCGTGCGTGAACGAAGCCGTGTGGCAATCGCACTGAACGCACCCTGATAGTCACTCTCGCGCGTCACTGCCTCGAGGGGATAGAGGAAGTCGAGAAGCCGCGTGGCCTGATGTGGCCCCCGAACGGGCGGGAGCCAGCCCTTGATTGCATCGGCGAAGGCCAGCATGCCCACGCGGTCATCGAGCCTCGCCGCGACGGCGGTGAGAAGCACACACGAATTCACGGCGACATCGGCTTTCGAGAGGCTGCCCATGCGCGTGGACATGGTGCGCCCCAGATCGAGGGCGATGAGAATCTTCTGGCTGCGCTCGACATCGTAGGTGCGCACGGTGTGACGCTGACGACGCGCCGTAGCCTTCCAGTCAACGGTGCGCCACTCGTCGCCGCGCTGATAGTCGCGCAGCGCCTCGAACTCTCGCCCCGCGTGGGGTACCCGCAAGACGCGCAGACCCGCCTGCAGCTCGTGGTCGCGCAGGCCCAGCAGCCGCAGGCTCTTCAGATCGCGCAGGTTCGGATAGACACGAACCTGCGCCCCCTCGAGCACGAGACGACGGTTCAAGGCAAGCAGCCCGAGCGCGCTGCGCGCCCGCAGGTTGAATCCCCCGAAGCAGTAATCGCCGCGCTTCGCCGGACGCAGCCGATAGGCGACCTCCCAGACCTCACGCGGCCCCAGCGCGGCCGTGAACATGTCGCAATCGACCTGGAAGGGGGGCGGCGCCTCGTCGAGCACCTCGACCTGAAAGCGCTCGTCTGTGGGATTGTGCAGCGCCAGCGTCACGACGTTATCGACACCGTTCGAGAACACGGGGTCATGGTGGCGACTCGCCTCCAGCGCGCGCGCCCACCGCACCCGCCGCGCGTCGTGCAGGGCTGCCGCAACGAGCGCGCCAAGACCCAGAACGGTGAAGACCCAGACTCCGGGGAGAAGGGGATCGAGCAGCAGTCCCAGGCTCGTGAGCGAGAACCAGGCTGCCAGACGAGGGGTGGGCTGCAGCCGACAGGTCTCACCCTGAGGCGGAGAGGCTGCAGCCACAGACAGCGCAGGGAACGCATCGGGCAGGAGCCCATCGCTGTCGAGGGACCACCGCGAATCGAGGTCGACAGCCCCTCCTGCCTCGCCCATCAGCGCGGCACCGTGAGCCCCTGCAGATGGGACTGAAGGTATCGATCCGGGGTGAGCCCTTCGAGCTCTGCCTCCGGCCGCACGATGAGGCGATGGCGAAGGGCCGGGAGGGCGACGTCCTTCACATCGTCCGGGATGCAGTAGTCACGTCCTCGCAGCGCAGCCAACGCCTTCGACGCGGCCAGTACAGCAACCGCGGCGCGCGGGCTGGCTCCGAGAAGGAGCTGGGGCGAGCGACGCGTCCCCTGGACGATCTGAAGGATATAGGCGAGCACCTTCTCCTCGACCTTCACCGCCGATACCTCGGCCTCGGTGGAGAGCAGCATCTCCGGGGTCGTGGGAGGAACTGCCGCGACGCGCGTCTGGTGCGGATTGAAGCCGGCGTTGTGAAGGCGCAGCATATCGAGCTCGGCCTCCGGAGACGGATAGACCAGCGCCACCTTCATCAGGAAGCGATCGAGCTGCGCCTCTGGAAGGGGATAGGTGCCTTCCTGCTCGACCGGATTCTGCGTTGCAATCACAAAGAATCGAGGCGCCAGCATGTGGTCTTCCCCGTCGATGGAGACATGGCGCTCCTCCATGGCCTGCAGCAGCGCCGCCTGGGTCTTTGGCGGGCTGCGATTGATCTCATCGGCCAGCAGGAACGGGGTGAACACGGGCCCCCGCATGAGCTCGAACCCCCCACCCTGGAAGACGCGAACGCCCGTGAGGTCAGAAGGCATGAGATCGGGAGTGAACTGCACGCGACGACACTCGGCCCCCGTTGCGAACGCCAGCTCTTTTGCCAGCAACGTCTTCGCAAGCCCCGGCACACCCTCAAGCAGCACGTGCCCGCGGGCCAGCAGACAGACGAGCATCTGCTCGACGGTGCCCTCCTGTCCTTTCACCGATTCGCTCATCGAGCGAATCACAGCCTCGCCCCACTCCTTCACGGTCATGAGAGTCTCTTCGCCTCCTCGTAGAGTTGTTGCTCTTCATGGGCCAGCACAACGAGCTCACGCTCGGTGAGAGACCCCTCGGTTCGTTGCAGCAGCACACGCACCCGCTCCCCGAAACGAGCATTGCGCGAGGCGGCGGCCACCGCCAGGTCGGTCGTGAGGTCAACGCTCAAGAGATGTGCCATGCGCCGGGTGAAGCGACCGCGCAGCGTCTGCGAGACGAGCTCGACGGCCGAGGCACGCTCGAGCAGCATGGCCATTCCATCCACATATTCCGTGCGCTCATGCGGCAGCGCGACATCCGCAAGCGGAGCCCCGAAGCGACGAGACAAGGCCCACACCAGCAAGAGTCCGGCAAGCCCCACGATGACGGCTCCAAGACGAACCGTCCCCGGCATGATCGACCAGAGACCGACATCGTCGACCTCGCCATGGTGATATTCGTCAAAGAGGACCTCACGCCCCGGTGGTCCCAGTGTGTTCAGCAGCAGACGCAGGTTGTCTGATCGCGCGATTCCGCAGTTGGTGAACATCTCTGGCTGCTGCGTGCGCAGCAACGCCCCTTTTCCGATGGAGGCGCAGGAGAGGAGGGTTCGTGTTCCGCTCACGACAATCGGGGCCGCGGCATCCAACCTCGGGTCTCCCATCGATGGGGGCCCCGCCTGTCCACGCTCGCTCGACACCTCGAGCCGGCGGAGACCGCGCGAAAGCCCCGTACCCGCGGAAACCGCGAGAGGTTCCCACTCCGTAGGCGATGATGTGCTGGCGTCAGCAGAGACCTCATCCGAGACGAGGGCCACACCACCGGAGGAGATCCATTGCGTGAGTACCTTCCACTCCTCCTCATCCGGGTGAACAGACGGCGAGAGGCTCACAAGAACAGCGCGCTCCGGCAGCATCGACCACGAGCGCCTGAACCGCCGAACGGAATAGCCGCTGCCTTCCAGGGCCAGGTAGGCAGCCTTGCATCCGAGCGGTTGGCTGCCCAGACTGCTCCCGTTCAAGCGCGGGCTGGTGTCGGTAGACCTCCCCGCGTCGAGAGGCCCGAGCACGAGCGCCACAAGCAGGGCACACGCAAAGAGCCCGACGATGCGTCGCGTCTGCGGTGAACGCCAGCTCACGACGCAGCTCGCTGGAAGTGCGCAAGCATGCGCTCGAAATCGTCGGGCCCCACCGGTCGCATCGCATACCCGCTGGCCTCGAACAGACGGGTTGCATCGAGGGCGTCAGCCTGTCTCGCGTGGCCGCGCAACCCCCGCAAGATCTCCCAGTTGGTCTGTCCAGGCTCGATGCGCACAGCGCCGCTCTCGTGGAGGCGCCTCAGCAAGCCGAGATAGAGGCAGCGAAGCGCTGCGCGATCGTCCCCCCGCGCCTGATGCTCACGCGCGCGCGCCAGCCAGTCGCTGGAAGAGGCGATCGCACGAACCGTCATCGCCTCTGTCGCCTGGCTCGGGAGTGCCGCAGCTCCGCGACGAAGACGCCTGAGCAAGGCCATCACAATCGCCGCGACGGCCAGCGCGCCCACGATGATCAACAGGCCGTTCGACAAGACCTCCCAAGATCTTCCGCCTGCGCCCACTCCTCCGAAGAGCCAAGAGAGAAAGCGAGCAATGGCCTGCTGAACCGCGAGCAGCAGCTGCTGGAGCCCTCGCTGCAACCGCTGCTTCTCCGGGGGGTCTGGCGCGAACTCGCCGCGTTGCAGTGCCTTCTCGAGACTGAGGCGCGTGCGTGAGACCTGGGCGTCACTCGGCGACACCGCCGTCTGCGAGAACGACGCGCGCTGCGCAGACTGCGGAGGGGGCGACGCGCACCCTGGCTTGCCCGCCACGAGCAGCAGGAGCAGCAATGCGCAGGCCAGGTACAGCCCCCAGCGCACAGGGGGCCGAGGGACCCTGCTCAGGAAGGGAGCCCCTGCTGCTGGCCGCACGAAGGGCAGAAGGGAGAAGGCGCGGCAAGCGCAACCCCGCACGAGGTGCAGTAGCGAGGAAGAGGCGCGGCGGGAGGCGCAGGCGCACCCCACCCGCCCGGAGCTTGAGACGGGGGGGACACACTTCCTCCCCACGAGGGCGAAGCCTGCGATGAGGGAGCGCTCCACGCACCCTGGGTCGGTGCCGCAGACGAGGGCACTGAGGCACCCCAGGCCGCATTCCCATCGCCAGCGGGAGGCGACGCGGGTGTGCCCCAGCCGCCACCGCCAGCGGGAGGCGCCGCGGGTGTGCCCCAGCCACCGCCGCCAGCGGGAGGCGCTGCGGGTGTGCCCCAGCCGCCACCAGCGGGAGGCGCCGCAGGAAGATGGCCCTCCGGCAGCTGCGCCCCCAGATGCGTGGCAAGCACCTGCAGGTCGAACCCTTCCTTGCGCACGCGGATGTCATAGTAGAGAATGGTGAAGGCGATCAAGCCGATGGGATGTATCACCACCTGCATCGCAGTCTGGGCCAGGGTGATCACGACGGGACCTGCAGCGGAAAGCGCTTGCACCACCATCCCGAGCGGGATGCCAGCCACGATTCCCATAAGGAGGCACAGGATTCCGAGCACGAGCACCCGCACCCATTCCCCCTGCCCGACGAGAAACTTGCTTCGCTCGATGGCCCCTGGTCCGGACCGATTCTCGAGCACGACAACAGGGCTCGCAAACACGATCCAGAACATGAACACAATTCCAGGGATCAGGAACAACAGACATCCGAGGCCCACGAGAAAGGCGCACAGAACCGAGGTCAGGATGAGTGCGCCCATCCGGATGTTGAGCGTCTGAAAGCACTCCCCCACGGTGGCCGTCATTCCGAGGTATCGACGCGAGACCGCCACCGTCAGGGCCCCTTGCGCACACAGACCGGCAATCACGGAGAGAAGCCCCACCAGGGTTCCCAGACCCGCCATGGCGCCGGCATTCCCCCGTAGCGGCGCGCTCTGCAAGGTGAGCTGCAGCACCGCCAGGGGGACGTACACCACGGCAACCACGCTCACAAAAAGAACGAAGTTCTTTCTGTACAGCTCGACGGTTCGGTCGATGATGCCCCCGTAGTCGAGCGGACGAAGATCCATGGGCTTGTCTCGGTAGATCACGGCGATGTCCCTCCCTTGCTCTGCGTGTCGCGGTGCGAACGACAGCACCCCTGGCGCGTGCGCCCATACCCACGTACCCCTGTGGGTTCCGTGCCGTTCCAGGAGAATCCTCCGCTCCTGCTCCAGCGTCATTGCGTCCGGAGTTCGACCAGCCCTCGGTCTCACTTCAAAGGGCCAGACCGACCGAGGTCGAACTCTGCCCCCTCCTGACATGCCACAGCAGCCTCCCGTCTTCTATGACCCTCGCGAAGACCGATGGCGCAGAACCGTTCGTCTCACCTCCGTGGTGGGGCTGACCGTCGCGCTCATCAGCACCCTTTTCGTTCTCGGCCTCTTCGTCCAGCCTCTTCTGGGCGGAGAAGGCCTCTCACGACATCTGCGCCACGCCCAGGAAGCCGCTCGAATGCACGGCACCGTGAAGGCCCAGGCGCTGGCATCGCAGCAGCTGCGCAAACTGCAGAAAGAGATCGGTCGAGAGCGACCGAGAAGTTCCCCTTCCGCTGCGAGGGGCGCCACCACAGACGTCGCGCTTGGCTTCTACGTCAACGATCAAGACACCGGCATCACGTCGCTTCGCGCGCACGCCGATCAGCTGACGCACCTCTGCCCCCAGTGGCTGTTCCTCACCGCCGACGGTCAGCACATCGACGACGCGGCGTGCAACCCTCGCAACGAGCCTGTGGTGCGCGAGGTGCTGTCCGTGTGCAGGTCACATCAGCTGCCCATCGTTCCCATGCTGGTGAACTATGCCAACGGCTGGCAAGCCGACCGCCTGCATCGGCTTCTCATCAACAGAGCGCGTCACCGAGAGTTCGCGGAGAGCCTGCTTGCGCTGCTGCGAAAGCACCAGTTCCAAGGCGTCAACATCGACTTCGAATCCGTGAGCCCCGCCGACCGTGACAACCTCACCCATCTGGTGACCCAGATCCACGCGGTCCTGAACCCAGCGGGTCTCGTCGTCTGCCAGGACGTGCAAGCAGTTCCCCTCGATGACCCGGAGAGCTACGCGTTCGACCTGCATGCCCTCTCGCAGGTGAACGACTTCATCGTTTTCATGGCCTACGACCAGCATGAGGAGGACCACGAAGCCGGGCCCATCTGCGGAATAGACTGGCTCGAGAGGCAGTGGCGGTTTGCCATCGACCGGGTGACTCCCGACCGCCTCGTTCTGGCCATCGGCTGCTACGCCTACGACTGGCGGGAGGGAAAGGCACCGGCCACCGATCTGACCTACCAGGGCGCACTGACCCAGTGCGCAGACAACCACGACGACACCAGCGCCGCGACGTTCATCACCTATGATGCGACCTCCCTGAACCCCTTCTACGATTACGAAGACGACGACGGCCGCCCGCATCGCGTCTGGTTCCTCGACGCGGTGACCGCGGCCAACGCATGGACCGTTGCCCGACGCGATCAGCCGCGAGGCGCCGCGCTCTGGGTTCTGGGCTCGGAAGACCCGACCGTATGGACGTTCTTCGATCGCGCGAGAATGGACCTCCCCATCGACGTCAATGCACTGGAGCACATCGCCTTCCCCTACGAGGTCGACTACGAGGGCGCGGGCGAGATCCTGCAGGTCAAGGCCGAACCGCGATCAGGCCTGCGTCACCTCGAAACCGACGCGACGTCACGCATCATCACCGACATGACCTACAAGACCCTGCCTTCCCCCTATGTCATCGACCGAAGCGGCAAGCAGAAAGGCATGGTTGCCCTCACCTTCGACGACGGTCCCGACGAGCAGTACACGGGCCCCATTCTCGATGTCTTGAAGCAGCATGGTGTGCCCGCAACCTTCTTCATGGTGGGCGACAACGTGGCGCGCCTGCCCTGGCTTGCCCGACGCGTGTGGGATGAAGGGCACGAGCTCGCGAACCACACCTTCTTTCACCCCAACCTCGCCCACGTCTCCGACCAGCGCGTGCTTCTCGAGGTCAATGCCACCCAGCTGGCCATCGAGGCCGTGACCGGCCACTCCACCCTCGAGTTTCGCGCCCCCTACAGCGCTGATGCCGAACCTCGCACATCGGAAGAGGTGAGGCCGCTCGTTCTCGTGGGGCGCAAAGGCGCCCAGAAGGGCCAGTCATACGTCACGGTGGGCGAATCGGTCGACCCGAAGGACTGGGATGCCTGGTCTCGTGGCGCCGACAACGAACAGCGCCTCGACGCGAACGGTGCGCCCCTTGCCCGAACAGCCCAGGAAATCGCCAACTACACCATCAGCGAGGTCGTGGCCCGGCGCGGAAACATCGTTCTCCTGCACGACGCGGGCGGCGACCGAACCCAGACCATTGCAGCCCTGCCGCGCATCATCACCGAGCTTCGCAAGCACGGCTATCGATTCGTCACGGTGAGCGAGCTGCTCAATCGACCGCCCCGCGCGCTCAATCCTCCGGTGTCAGACCAGGACAGGCTTCTCGTAGACTTCGAGGGCTGGGTGCTGGCCCTCATCTTCGGCGGACAGCGCGCGCTGCGAGGCGCATTCATGATCGCGATCGTGCTGGGCATCGTACGCGTTGCCATCATGGTCGTGCTCGCCCTCATCGAGCAGCTGCGCGCACGGCGCCCGTTCGATGCCACATGGCACCCTTCGGTGAGCGTGGTCATCGCCGCCTACAACGAGGAGAAGGTGGTGTGTCGCACCGTCGAGACCGTTCTCGCGAGCGACTACGACGCGCTTGAGGTCATCGTGGTCGATGACGGCTCCACCGACGCCACCTCGGCCGCTCTCGAGCAGGCCTTCGGGGGCGAGGTTCGCGTGCGCCTGGTGCGCCAGGAGAACGGTGGCAAGGCCTCGGCCCTGAACAACGGCATCACGCAGGCCAAGGGCGAGATCATCGTGTCTCTCGACGCCGACACCCTGTTCGAACCGCAGACCGTCTCCCGCCTTGTTCGCCACTTCAGCGAGCCCTCTGTGGGTGCGGTGGCCGGCAACGTCAAGGTGGGCAACCGCGTCAACACCATCACACGCTGGCAGGCCATCGAGTACATCACCAGCCAGAACCTCGATCGACGCGCCTACTCCCTCCTCAACGCGGTGAGCGTCGTGCCAGGTGCGGTCGGCGCCTGGAGACGCGAAGCCCTCGAGCAGGCGGGAGGCTACACCACTGACACCCTGGCGGAAGACACAGACCTGACCTGGAAGATGCGCTGCAACGACTGGCGCATCGAGACCGACACCGAAGCGGTGGCGTGGACCGAGGCCCCGGACACCCTGAGCGCATTCTTCAAGCAGCGCTTCCGCTGGAGCTACGGCATCTTGCAGGCCCTCTTCAAGCACCGCGCCGCGCTGTTCCATCACGGCTGGTTCGGATGGGTCGCCCTTCCGCTGATGTGGGTGTATCAATTCCTCTTCCAGGTGATATCACCGCTCATCGACCTCCAGATCGGCCTGGCGGTTCTCAACCTGCTGTATGCCACGCTCTGGCCCTCGACCACCGAGATCTGGTGGGCCGCGATGGCGTATCGCGATCTTGAGCAGATCGGGTTCTACTACGGCCTCTTCTTCGTGGTCGAGCTCTGCGGGGCGCTCATCGCCTTCTGGCTCGACGCTGAGAACCCGCTCCTGCTTGCGTGGCTCTTCGTGCAGCGCTTCGTCTATCGTCAGCTCATGTACGCCGTGGTGTTCAAGACGCTGCTGCAGGCGCTTCGAGGGCGTGCCACCGGATGGGGAAAGCTGGAGCGCAAGAACACCGCAAGAACCAAGGCCTAGGGCTGCAGCCCCCGAGCGAGAAGAAGCAGAACTTCTTCTCGCCCCTGAACGTCACTTCGGCAGCGGCCGCCCCATGAGCTGTAGCACATCGCGAACGGTCTGATCGGTGAGGCGACCAGGCCCCGAGTAGTCGGCGTGCACCCGATGGTTGATGGTCTCGATGGGGGGCAGCGGCCTCGAGATCCGCGTGCCGTCTGGTGTGGTGATGGTGGTCTGGCCCGCCTGGTGAACCTCGTCCCAGGTCTCGTAGCTGAACTCCTGCAACGTCTCGAGCGTGGCCGTGATCTTCTGATCGATTCGACGGATCGCGGCATCTTGCAGCGACGACGGATTGGCGTGGATCTTGCGCTGGATGCGCTGCAGGGTGTTCACGTTGTTGATGTAGGCGTTCTGGTAGGTGTTGAGGGTCTCACCCTGCACGATGTTCATCTCGGCCATGTCAATGATGTAGGTACGCACATCGGTGAGCACAACCTTCGGATCGACCTCGGGAGCAACGGGCTTCTTCACGGCCGGCGTGGCGGTCGATGATGGTGGCGTCACCGTCTGGGTCACCGCCGGACGATCGAGGGTAGAGACCCCATAGATTCCCGCGGCGCTGGCTGGATGGGCTGACATTGCGCCCGCAAGCCCGAGGGCAACCATCCCCCCGATCAAGAGCCGGCGCATCGTGCCCGTCTCCTGTGGGGCGTCAGCCGCCTGCATCGCGTAGGCGGCAGCCTCACCCGCGGCCTCGACCCGGTCGACGGGCGCCTCGGTGGGTTCGGCGGGCAGCTGGGCCGCCAGGGCGTTGGCGCCTGCTTCCGCCGCACCAAACGTGGGGTACGGAGTGGCAAGTGTCAGTGACGAAGAGATCTGACTGGTGATCATGCGATGTTCCCATCCTCTCGATGGTCTCATCGTAGCGCGAACCCAACACGCGCAGGTTGAAGCGATGTTAACAGGACGGCGTGAATGAAACGTTAAATCGAACACGAGGATCATCCCGGAAGCGAGGCGCACCTCAATGCGGCAGCTCTGTATCTCTCTCTTGACACTTCTGATGCTCACGGCACCCAGCCTGGGAACGCCTGCAGATGGAGACGACAGCGCCGTCATCGTGCGCCTTCGCACCTCACTGACGGGAAAGCTCACGCCGGCCTCTGCCCAGACGGTGCTCGACGAAGCCGTCATCGCAGAGAGACGGGCGCGCACCCCACAGACACGAGCCGAGCTGGGGCTTCTCAAGTGGCAGGCCCTTCAGGCCGTGCTCGACACGGCGCCGCCCACGAAAGCCCCACCCACAGCAATCCTGACCCGCTACAAGCGCGACATCGTGTACAGCGAGCCTTCCGGACGCTGGCTGGTCGTGGCCCAACGCATGTGGGAGCTTCGAGATCGCTATGCCAGAACCCCAGTCGCGGAACACATCGCCTGGTCCGCGGCTCGGCAGCCCATCCCGGGCGAGTGCGAGGGAGATGTGACCTGCTATCTCTTCCTCCAGCGCATGACGATGGGCCACTACCTCTCGCTGTACCCGAACGGCCCGCACGCCCGCGCAGCACTGTCTGAGATGTCGACCTTGCTCGGCTACATCACCAACGACAAGCAAGGGGTGTACATGTGGCCCACCGACGCCGAGAACCGACGCCTCTTCAAGGAAACCATCACGGTACTCCAGAAGGCCGTGACGTCATCGACGCAGCCCGAGAAGACCACCGTTCTCGAGAAGCTGAAGGCCGTGGGTCTCAAAGGCCGCTGACCGTCAGAGCAGAGAAGCGGCCAGCGCCACGCCCACCCCGGCAAGCGCTCCGGCGCCAACGGCCGTGAACGCGCTGCCCACAGGCCCGGCCTTGGCTGTGTGCTCAAGGGTGGGATAGGTGTAGCTGCCCACCGAGCGCCAGCGGATCTCCGGGTCGAACCGCACCGACCAGCCCTGCAGCACCTGATGGCTGACGGTCTCCTCGTGCGGACGCCCGTCTGACCCATAGACCACACGGGTCTCGTACTCCGTGCGATAATCCGGGTTGACCCACTGCTGATAGCCGATGAGCGTGGGGTGGCTGATCGTCTCACGCATCCACTGCTCGCGGATCTGATCGCCCTCCGCGCTCTTGTAGCCGATGAGGGCCCCTGTCGCGGCCCCGAGCAGTCCGCCCAGCACCGCGCCCACCGCACCCACCGAAGCGCCGCGGATGGCCCCCGTGGCGGCGGCCGCAAGTCCACCGGCCAAAGCTCCCGCGATTCCCAGCCCCAGCGTGCGCCCACGCTGGTCGTAGGTGGTCTCGCTGAGGGTGCGCGTCACCGTCTCCTTGCGAACCGTGCCGTCGGGGTTGTAGTCCGGCACCTGACGCGCCACATCGACCTGCCCCATGCCGAAAGCGCCCGAACCGATGGGGTAGAAGACGCTCCCGCCCCACGAGCCCGGATAAGGGTTCCAGGCAGGCTGATAGTAGTCGGCGGGAATGCGCCCGAGCACCTCACGGTGCGTAACGGGCTCATCCCAGGTGCGCGTGATGGTCTTTGTCGATGGGGGGAGAAAGACGACCTTGTCTGGGTTGACATCGGTGGGCGCGTCAGACGACGCCACCTCGCCCGGCTGCAGCGGCGGCGGAGCGGGACTTCCCCCCGGCGGAACGGTGGGCGCCTGCGCCGGCGGAACGGTCGACACACGACCCTGCGCAACAGATGAGGCCAGGCCCCCCGGAACAGCTGGAGCAACGCTTGAGAGCACGACTTTGAATCCCCTTCCACCGCCCTGTCATCGCAGCGCTGCGCGCACAAGCCTCCTGCTGTGGAGGACGGCGGCGCCGCGGAGGCAGACCACACCGAGTCGGCCAGCCCGACCGACAGTGTAACCACAAGGGCTCGGAAGAGGGTTGCCGGGATGTGAACGCATCGCAAGAGAAACGTCAAAGCGCGCGGCCTGATGTTCACATCGGGGCAACCCGGCGCAGCGCTCCCCGTGATACCCTCTGCTTCATCATCCGGCATGAAAGGGGCTCGACGACCTCGTGCGTCACCGCGCTCTCACCGGCTTCCTGTTCACCCTCGTGGTCGCAGCACTTCCTCTCGCCGCGGGCGCAAATCCAGACGTCAGAAGCGCCAGCGAACCGACAGCACCGCGACCCACGGAACCTTTCCGCGTGCTCACACTCAACATCCAGCTCGACGGTCAGGAACGCCTGCCCGCGCTCATCGACCTCATCCGGAAGACGCAAGCCGACGTCGTGGGGCTGCAAGAGTGCGGATCAAGTGCGCGACCCATCGCGGAAGCGCTGGGCTTTGGATTGGTGAAGCAAGACGACGACCGCGCGATTCTATCACGGTTCCCTGTTCTGGGAACCACGCCCGCCCGACAGGGCGCCCTGATCATGACGCCGGGTGGCAGGGCTGTAGCGGTGTTCAACGCACACCTGTACTACACACCCTACCAGCCCTATCAGCTGCTGGGCATCCCCTACCAGGGCGCTCCCTTCGTGAGCACCGCCGCAGATGCCATTGCCGCTGCGGAGAGCGCGCGAGGAAAGGATGTGCGAGAGATGCTGGCCGACGTGGCCACCGTCGACCCACGAGCCCCCATGATCGTGATGGGAGACTTCAACGAGCCTTCACATCTCGACTGGACCGCCCGCGCCGCCCGTGCGAAGCGACATCCCCTCGAAGTGGCCTGGCCCTCCACGCTGGCGTTCGAGCGCGCCGGCTTCACAGACTCATGGAGAGCGCTTCATCCCAACGAGATCGCTGACCCCGGTTTCACCTGGACGCCCAACACCTCGGTCACCGACCCGCGCGACCATCACGACCGCATCGACTTCATTCTCGCGCGCGGCGATCGGCTGCACGCAACCCATGTCGACATCGTGGGTGAGAACGCACTGCACGCCCAGATCGTGGTCTCCCCCTATCCCACCGATCACCGAGCCGTTCTCACCACATTCGAGATCCACTGAGCGTCGCAAGCGCAGACCTCAGACAGCACAGCCCTGACACGCGCATCTCACGCACGTGATCAGTGCTTGAGCGTCTTCTTCAAGAACCCCTTGAGGTCCCAGGCGGGAACGCCGCTCTCGGCGGGGTATCGGAAATTGGTGATCTTCCACTTCTTGCCGGACGGCTTCAGCGCGACCGTCACCCGCACCACCGGCTGGGCTGCGCCACGGCCGAAGTCGAATCCGACGGGCACGAGCGCCAGTGCGCCCTTGCGGGTCGGCACCATGACCGAGAAGCGCTTCACGACCGACTGTGAGTTGCTGAACGGATCGAAGTCGAGCCTGGGCTTCCCACTCCCCGGCGGGTTCCCTGCGATCTCTGTCAGACCCGCGGCGAGGGACGGATCGAGATTTGCCTTCTGCTGAATCACGAGGGCCTTGACCCAGTTCCCCTTCTTCATCTTGATCTGCGCCTGATAGGCACAGTAGAAATCATAGACGGCTTCCTGGGGAACGGCGTCGGCCCGCGCCGGAGCTGCGCTGACCACAAAGGCCGCAACAATGGCGACGACTGCGCGAGAGAGATGCGTGACGAACGAAGGCATGGCGACTGTGCGAAACCCTTTCAGATCGATGCTTCGCACCTCGAAAGCCCCCCCCCTTCCGGTGCGCCCCCGCGCTCTTGCGAGGAAGCTGCCCCTGCGTCCGCCGAAGCAGAGCCGCGTGCCACGCGTGTTCCTGATCACCCTCGTCTTCCTCGTCGCTTCCATCTGCAAAACCGCGAGCGCGGCCCCTTGCGCCTTCCCTCCCACAGTGACCGTCATCGGCACCTCGGTGAAGGGGACGCCCATCCGAGCCTACACGTTTGGCCACGGCGGCGACGTGACGTTTCTGCTGGGCGGGTTTCACGGCGATGAACCATCGGGCACAGCGCTGCTCGAGCGGTTCCGAGGAGAGCTCGAACGGCGCCCGGAGCTCACCGAGGGGCGCACGGTGATCGTGGTTCCCGTGGTCAATCCGGACGGGCTCTCACGCGGAACCCGGGCGAATGCGCATGGCGTCGACCTGAACCGCAACTTCCCCACGCGGAACTGGAAGCGCAGCACCGGAGGGCCTCGCCCTGCCTCAGAGCCCGAGACGCAGGCGTTGCTTCACCTGCTGACCGAGCTGAGGCCCGCACGCATCGTCACCGTGCATGCCGCCGCGGCCGAGGTCAACTTCGATGGCCCGGCCGAAGGCCTGGCGCGCGCCATGTCGACCGCCTGCAGCCTGCCCGCCAGCGACGACATCGGCTATCCCACGCCCGGTTCGTTCGGAACCTACGTGGGCAAGGAGCGGGGCATTCCCACCATCACCCTCGAGCTCGAGCACAACCGCGATGGTGGCGCGTCTGCCGCCTACCGCGCAGCGCTGCTGACCGCGCTGTTCTTCATCGATTGAGGCCGCCGCCACCCGATCAGCTCGCTCTCACGCCCGACGAGCGTTCAGGAGCTCTTGATC